>CAZLHX010000051.1:0-18923 GCA_964559475.1 uncultured Candidatus Bathyarchaeia archaeon
AAGAATAGAATACTAAAATGATGAGAATATGTATATCTACAGGTTCAGTAGTTTTACTAATTCTTCAAGGGTTTTTATCATATCGTGACCTTTACCTGTGATCTCATAGACAATGTTCTTTCCTTCTTCAACTTCTTTCACTAGACCCTTCACCAGGAGATCGTTTATCCTCTCCTTTAGGCTAGTGTATGGTAGGTTACAGGCGTACATTATTCTGATAGGCCTCTTCTCACCTCTCTTGATCGCGGATAGTATTTCTAACGTGATCAATCACGAACTTTGATATGCTGGTATCTGATTTGTCTGCAAGGTTTTTCCAGTTCTCAGACATATCTGCGGGCGGGTAGACGTATATTGCTCGCTTCTTGAGAGAATCTTTCTTGACCATAACAATTGAAAAAAGGTTTGAAACTATATAACATTTACTAGTAAAACGATGCGGGGGGTGGGATTCGAACCCACGGAGGACTAATCCATCAGGACCTGAACCTGACCCCTTTGGCCACTTGGGAACCCCCGCTGGAGAAAAGGTTAGTGCTCGACGGTTTCTAAATGTTTCTTATACTCTTCGGCAGCCATTAGGTTTCCAAGGTCTTCTTCTAGGTTATTTGGTTCGATTTTTGCGATCCAGCCTTCACCATATGGGTCATCGTTGATCTTTTCTGGAGCATCTAAGAGCTCTTCGTTGACCTCGATGATCATTCCTCCTACTGGTGAGTAAGTATCACTAACTGCCTTTACTGATTCTACTGCACCTATGGCTTCGCCTACACCAACCTCAGTCTCTTCCTCAGGTAGTTCCACATATACTATATCGTGTAGCTGTGCTTGGGCATAGTCAGTTATTCCAACGGCAACATTACCATCTTCTAGTTTTTTCGCCCATTCATGCTCCTTGGTATAGTATAGTCCTTCTTCAACTTTGTATTCTTCACTCATTTTACTCCCTCTTGTAACCGTACTTGGTTTCATCATAGAAGGGTCGGTATTTAACTACTTTTCCCTTCCTGAGCTTATCATGGATACTGATATATACTTCAGTTCCTCGTTTGCGGTAATCCGGGTCTACATACCCCATAGCAATACCGATACCTAGTGTTGGGCTTAGTCCCCCACTGGTTACCACACCTATCTCCTCCTCATCCGTATTATAGATAGGATAACCATGTCTCGGGATACCTCTTTCTTCCATTTTCATACCAACTAGTCTACGTTTGATACCCTCATCTTTTATCTCCTGAATAGCTCTCTGGCCTATGAAGTAGCCGGGTTTATCTAGTTTTACAGTCCAGCTTAAACCAGCCTCTATTGGATTTGTTGATTCATCTATATCGTTACCATAAAGCCATAACCCAGCTTCAAGTCGTAAGGAATCTCTTGAACCAAGCCCACATGGAGTTGCTCCTCCGTCTAAAAGATCTTTCCATATTTTCATCGCTTTTTCAGGTTTATCGACAGGCGTATCGGGAATATATAGCTCGAAACCATCCTCACCAGTATAACCTGTTCGTGCAATATAGACGTCATGTCCACTTATGTTCGCCTCAGAGATTTCAAACCTGTTTACTTCGTCAAGATTTTTTTCGGTGAATTTTGATACAATTTCTTGAGCCTTTGGTCCCTGTACAGCTATCATAGCCATCTCATCACTGACGTTCTCAAGCTTTACATCAAAGCCCTTTGTGTTTTTCTTTAACCAATTGAAGTCTTTTTCACGGTTACTAGCATTGAAGACGAATAGAAATTCTTCGGAACTCAATTTGTAAAGTATTAAATCGTCAACAATCCCCCCTTTGGGTCTGCACATTACAGTGTACATTCCCCCATATTGTTCCAGGGAACTTACATCATTTGTTACAATATAGTTTAAGTATCGTTCAGCTTCCTCTCCCTTTACCAGGGTCCGTCCCATGTGACTAGTATCAAATATACCACATGATTCACGGACTGCGTTATGTTCTTCCTTTACCCCTGTGTACCAGACTGGCATAGCAAAACCACCGAAGTCGACGATATTTCCATGTTCTTTATGGTATTCATATATGTGAGTTTTTTTTAATTCCAAATGGATTACCGAATCTAGATTCAGCTCAGATTAAATAAGGGTTATTGCTTTATTATAGTCCTAAAGTTATTTAGAATAATTACAATTATTATGTGACTAGTTTTTTCTCTATTAAAAATAACTTTTTGTTATTCTTCACATGGTTTGATCTTCACTTGTTCAGTATCAAATTCAAGGTCTTTGCCACATGAAGGACATTTACCCTCAAATTTTTTTATAATGTCTTGTGGAGATTTTAATAATTCACCTTCATAAAGGACCTCCCCACACTCAGAACACAATATTCGCTGCGGCATAATACTCCCTGATTACCGTAAGGTAACGTTAACCTTGATTTATAAACCTCATCTTTCAGAGACTGGGGTGAAAAGGATTATATTTTAATATTCCAAGAGAATGAAAGAATCTCATGAGCAGGAGAAGACGCAGTAAAAGCAAACCTCTTAGTAGTCTAAAAAATCTAAGAGTGCCTGGACGTTTTGTTACATGGGGTAGCATCTTTTTATGTATTTTCATCCTTGGAGGCGGGTTCTATAACATGCTCAGTGAACAGGTATTTACAGTAATACCCTATCAAGGAGGCTACCTAACTCTGCATCCTTATATGAGTGATCAGACTATCTATGAGAGTTTCTTTGTTATGCTCTCTAATGCAAGTATTTTCCTCGGACTCTGGTTAAGTTACAAAAGCACTCAGGTCAGTTATGATAGAACTAAAGCAAATAGGTTCATCTTACTTGGGATAGGATTTACGATAGCAGGTCTTGCAGGAAACCATCTTATTCTTGAGATGAAAAAAGCTATATTTAGTTAAGAAAAAGTTCAAACTTTTTCAAGAATATAGGAATCGAGAATATTATATTGAGATTTTTCAAATATAGTCTGTGGTAATCAGAGCTACTATTTGCGAGATAATACACGATGGTAAAATACTTCTACAGAGAAAAGATTTGAGAAAATTTGGAGGAGGAAAATGGAATGGTCCGGGAGGGAAACTTGAACCAAATGAATCACCAGTTGAAGGAGTTCATAGAGAGGTCTTTGAGGAAACAGGGCTAAACATATATTCACCCAGTTTAAAAGGAATTTTAGAATTTTACTTTGGTAAAAAATCAGAAGCAAATTGGACGTGTTATATTTTTAGAACAGAGAGGTTCTCAGGAGAACCAGTAAACTTGGGGGAAGGTGAACTAAGATGGTTCAAATTAACCAATATTCCTTACAATGATATGTGGGAGGACGATAAATACTGGCTACCTCTTCTTTTAGAAGGAATAAATTTCAAAGGGCACTTCATTTATGATGAGAAGGGAGAAAAAATAATAGAGTACAACCTGCAAATAGTGCGTAAACCCTAAAAAAGATTCAAACCTTTCAATAAACGGAGATTATATGCCTTATATAAACCAAGAAGATCGTCCTCAATATGAGGAATTAATTCAAGAAATTACCGATTTACTGAAAGAGAAACCAGTAGAAAGTGTCGATGGTCATCTAAATTACATCGTGACTCGTATAATAAAGGAAGTATACCCATTACGTTACTACCATATTAATCGAGCCATGGGGGTTTTAGAATGCATCAAACAGGAATTCTACAGGAGAGTAGCTGCCCCCTATGAGGACACAAAAATTGAACAAAATGGAGATGTTTAATCTCTAATTTTTTTAATAAAAAAATAATTCTAATCATATCGTCCCTAATCCCAATTTTAAAAAAAGGTATTTAATATCCTTTCATTTTTAAACTTAAGATAATGGAAACGACATAGTGCTTGAAGTTTTATAATCAACCTTTCAATTTTAATATGAGACATATGTTAAAAGATAGAGTAGCTGTAATAACAGGGGCTTCCCGTGGGATAGGTAGAGCTTGCGCATTAGTTATGGCGAGAGAAGGGGCTAAAATAATTGTGAATTATAATTCTTCGAAAGAAAAAGCGGAGAATGTTGTAGATCAGATAAGAGAAAACTTTGGAGAAGCTTTTTCATATCAAGCAGATGTAAGTGATCCTGAACAGTCGAAGAACATTATAGAAGAAGCCAACAAGAAATTTGGATCAGTGGATATTCTAGTGAATAACGCAGGAGTACTACTGGGAGGAGGACAATTAGAAGATCTAAATCTTGATAACCTTAAAAAATTGTGGGATGTAAATGTAAAAGGCGTTCTGAATTGCAGTCAAGCTGTTGCGCCGTTAATGAAAGAACAGGGTTATGGTAGAATTGTTAATATTGCTTCAGTAGCAGGGATCGGAACCGCAAGTAAACCTGGAAATATGCTCTATTCTTCAACTAAAGCTGCGGTTATAGTGATAACTAAAAACATGGCATTAGACCTTGGAAGCTATGGTATCTCTGTAAACGCTGTTGCACCTGGATTGATCAAAACAGATATGGGGTTACATGAAAAGCCAATTAATGAACAAGAAGAACGGATAAAATATTACCGGGATCATACAATCTTGAGAAGGTTAGGGAAACCAGAAGAAATAGCGGAGGTTGTGGCTTTTCTTGCCTCTGATAGGGCTAGTTTTATCATAGGTCAGACTGTGACAGTAGATGGAGGTAGAATTGATTATATTACACATTCTACTTAATATTAAAAAGTCTTTAAATGTAATCTTGTCTAAATGATTTTTAATATAATTCTACATCAAAAATTTGTATTGTTAACTTATCAATAAAGTATACATTAAAGAGCTTGGATCTACTTTGTATTCTGAAAATGTCTAAACAAAAGAGAGTAATAATATGTAATGGCCCGCCGGGAAACGGTCGGGATGATTTAATTAATTCTCTTAAAAGTAAGGCAAGTTTTGGTTATCATCATCTTTTTCAATATATTGTTGAAGAAGCTAGATTTGATGGTACAAATCTAACTAAGATCAATATATTGGATTTTTATGACAGTCAACCAGAAAAGATGGAGCAGTATAGAAAAGAGGCTATTCGTAAGATAGTAGAGAATATAAATATAGAGGGAGGAGTTCATATAATCAGTTCTCCTTATCATTTTGAATGGAAAGGGAACAGATTTCAAGGGTTAAACGCTGAGGATATTCTGCTAATAAATCCTGATATGTTCATCGTAATTTTCGATGACATTGTCAGGGTCAGAGAACGTCTTATGGAAGATCTTCAATGGAAAGGGCACAAGTTTATCCTAGGTGAGATTGCTAACTGGCGAAGGGAAGAAGTATTAGGAGTATACCGTCTAGCTGAGGAGTTCACTCCAAGACGTGAGATCCAGTTGGTGGCATTCGAAAATGGACCTGATTTATTGAAAGATGTAATCTATAATCCGAGTAAGGAGAAAGTTTACCTCAGTCATCCCATTACTGGAGAAGGACCTGAATTTTTTAAGTATATTACAAATTACCTCCAGTCCTTGAGTCATTATTATGTTATATATGATCCATACCTGATAAAAGACTGGGATATTGTTGAACAATGGAGAGATGCTCTTAATACTGCAATTGATAAGGGGGAGCCGAGACCAGAAGAATTCACATTTAAGATCCAGTATAAGGAAGGAATGAAGGAAGTAGATTTTGATTTTGCTGAGGTAGAGTCAGCTATAAAGAATCTAAGATTCCAGATAATTGACACAGACTATAAGATTATTGAGAACAGTGACATGGTGGTTGTTTATCATCCTCGAAAAAGTATATCCGCGGGTGTAATGTGTGAGATGGTTTACGCTAAAGCTCTTGCCAAACTAGTCTATGCATATTATCCATATGAACCGAGTCCCTTTTTTGAGTGGTATGCAACGAGGATCTTTAAGGATGCGGCAGAGATGAGAGATTTTCTTATAAAGGAATCTAAGATGACTGGTCAACGTCCACTTGATAGTTTCCAACAACCACAATAATTGTTTTCAATTTTTTATGATATTACTTCTAAATTGTGAATATGAGGAGTTGCATCATCTAAGTTTATCCACGGTAAGACGATGGTGTCTTCTTTTGGAATATAGACTCTCAGTTTTTCCCCCGATTCTGCTCTCAGGTTGGAAGGAGCATCAATAACAATCGTAGATTTCCCTAGGTTCAGTTTAACCTCAGTCACAGGTCCAAGGAAGGCACTCCACTCAAGATCTCCTTCAATTGTATTATGAGGAACTTCTGGTTCTCTAGTGCTAAAGTTCTCAGGACGTAATACGCAAGCTACCCTTTGACCCTCCTTCAGTACATAATTGGAAGTTTTTACTCCTTGAACTCGGAGCCCATTAACCTTAACTTCGATCGTTTCGTCTAGGGATTTGATTACATTCCCCTCAAGAAGAGCTCCTTTACCAATAAAAGTAGCAATAAATAAGTCCACAGGCTTATTATAAACTTCCTTGGGTGTCCCAACCTGTCTTATAGCCCCGAAATTCTGGATTGCTATCCTATCACTTATAGCCATTGCTTCCTCTTGGTCGTGGGTTACATAAATTGTGGTTATTCCTAGTTCCCTTTGTATTTCTTTAATTTCTTCACGCATCTCAACCCGAAGCTTGGCATCAAGGTTGCTTAATGGTTCATCTAAAAGTAAGATGTCTGGATTGATTACTAAGACCCGTGCTAGTGCAACTCTCTGTTGTTGACCGCCACTTAGCTGATTAGGAAACCTGTCCCCCAAACCACTGAGGTGAACTAATTCAAGAGCGTCGGCAACACTTTCTTTTACTTCCTCATTCGGGATTTTTCTAACCCTTAAACCATATGCAACATTCTCAAAAACAGTCATATGGGGCCATAAAGCATAGTTCTGGAATACCATCCCTGTATTACGTTTATGACTAGGAAGCTGGGTTACATCTTTATCATCATAGTATATTTTTCCCTCAGTTGGGTACTCCAAGCCTGCAATTATTCTCATTGTAGTAGTCTTACCGCAACCACTTGGACCTAGGAAAGTGAAAAACTCTCCATCCCTTATTTCTAGGTTAATATTGTCTGCTGCTAGGACTTCTCCGAATCTTTTTGTGATATTTTCTAGATTTACTTTAACCATATTTATACTCCTAGGAAGCTTGTCCTTTGTTTTAAAATGAAATTACTGATCGCCATGGCTGTTATTTGTACAAACATCAATAGGACGCAGAGTGCTGCACCTATACTGACGCTGCCGGTTGCAGCTGCCCCATATACTATCTGACTGATAAAGAAGGTAATTGGTACTCGGTCTTCCCTTAAGGCACCCAATGTTACACTGGCTGATACCTCACTCATACTGTAGACGAAGCTTAGAATTGCTCCTCCTATTATATGACTTATTATTAATGGTAGAATTATCCGGAAAAACGTAGAGGTTCTACTTGCACCTAGATTAAGGCTTATCTCTTCTAGGCTTTTATCCACCTGCTGGAGGCCCGCAGATACACTTCTTGTAGTGAAGGGCAGTCTTCTAATCATATAGGCTAGAATTAGTAGTAGCGCTGGATCTAGTAAGGGATCAAGTGGAGTTCCTCTAAAAGTATCGCTAAAAAAAAGGAAATAACCTATAGCAAGGCTGATTCCTGGTATCGCGACTGGAATAGTTGATAAAGTGTCAAGTAGATCTTTTCCAGGTATATCTCTTTTTCCAACTAGGTAAGCTATACTACTACCTACGAGGATCATCAAAGTTACTGCAATACCGCTGTAGATCAAACTGTTTAATACAGCCCCTCTTACCTCAGGGTTAGCATAGATATTCCTTACATATTCCAGAGTGAATTTCTTAGGGAGTGTACCACTCGTAGCCCAATCCGTCGTAGCTAGTACAAATGTTCCTATCTGAGGCATTGAGGCGATAAGAATAAGAATCGTTAGGAAAATTACTACTAGAAACTGTGTTCTAAGTGAAGGTGTTCGTACTCTAGGTGCCCATCTTCCACCTTTACTTAACATGGCGTAGCTTCTTCGATTAACGTACCATCTTACTATTATGTAACTGAAAGCTGTGAGAAATAGCATAATCACAGCTAGAGCGGATATTTTAGGACTTATTCCCCCTGTTAGTGCCTCGGCGAATCCTGCGTATATCTGATAACTTACAACCTTTCGAGATAATGGATTTGCTCGAGCACCTACGAAGCCGATGGGGGCGCCAAGATCTTCTAAACTGAATATAAATGTCATTATGGCTCCCGCTGCTAGTCCAGGGAGAATTAGGGGAAGAGTAACTGTTCTAAAAAGTCTGAAACCTTTTGCACCAAGATTCTCACCCATCTCCTCAAGACTTGGATCAATACTGTTTAGGCTTGAAACAACGTTCATGTATACTATTGGATAATATGCAAGAGTTTGAGCAACAGCTATACCAAATAGACCGTCAATATCAAGTCTCCATGGTAATAGGCGCAACAAATCAACAAGAATAAAATTAATCAAACCATTACGTGGATTGAAAAGTTTACCTATAACATATGCATTAACAAAGGGTGTTGCTAGCAGTGGAACTAGTAATAAGACTTGGAATATCCTCTTACCGGGAAAATTATATCTCCCCATAATGAAGGCTAATAATATTCCTACAAAACTACATGCCACAGTTACATTGAATGCTATTAATAGACTGTTCATCAATATACCATAATCTAGTCCCCAGAGGATCATTATTCCCCTTCGTATTTCTAACATTCTACCCCCTTGCGCTAAAATTGATACAAACTCATTACTTGAAAGAATATTCCAGAACCAGAATAAGCTTACTTGTGTCTGATATACAAAAGCTCTTGATATCATGCTAATTAAAGGAAATATCAGAAATAGTATCATTGTACTGTAGCAAATTAATGTTTGTATGATAGTCATTGGATCAAATTCACGGCGGATTTTCTCAAATTCAAACCAATTTAAAATGTTTTTATTTGGTCTCTCGCCTGCCAATGTATGTTCCTGCCTGATTTATGTGAAATCTATTATGCTAAGATATTAAAATAGTAGCTTTTGTAAAATAAAAATTAGAAAATTGATTAGCTTATAAGTTGTTCAAGTTCTTCCATTGCGGCATCATATCTTGCTTCAGCTGCTTCACTCCAAGTGTCGATCATCTGTTGTTTATATGTCGCGTCATCGCGCATTCTATTATTGATGCTTTGAGCATATTCTTGTGTAAAGGTTTCTGTTTCCCCTGACTCGGGATCTGTAAACTCGAATTCTAATGGGTTTCCCAAGTCATCAGCGATGTTCATAAATTCTTGACGAGATATTTCTCCTTCCTCTAGGGCAATAGTTAGCTCAGTCCACACATCAACTAGGGTATCTTGGGGCCTTACAATTGTAGCATGGTAGAAGTACATCATACTTGTTTCATATGTTAGGGCAAGGGAATCGCTGAATTCTATTATCAATGCTTCCTGAGTCTGGTCATATATCTCTTTAAGATCCTGTCTGGTTTGTCCTTCTGGTGTGTTGAATACTTCTGGGTTCATCGGAAGCCTGTTGATGTTCGGATCAAGCCATATCTTCTGTCCGTCAGGGCTAAGTATCCATGCTATAAAGGCTTGTGCAGCTTCTGGATTATCTGATGTGGAGACCATTGCGATCGGATCCGCGTTAACTAGTGTTCCGTCTTCAGGGAGAATATACTCACAGAACTCGGGATTCTGTAGCTGTGCTGTGTATCCATAAAAGTCGATAGTTGTTCCTGCCCCAATTGTTCCTTGGATTGCTGCATCTCTGACGCTTTCTGATCTATCGAATATTCTAGCGTTTGCTCCCTTGAGGGTTAATAATTTCCATCCTTCCTTCCAGTCATAAGTCTGTAAGATGATCTCAAACATTCTTGTATTACTTGTGCTCAAGGTAGCATCAGCTGTACCAATACTGCTAATACTTGGAAGGGTTACACCATATGTTTCATTGGCCAAGTCTTTCCAGGTTCTTGGGGTGGGTAAATCGTAACTTTCAAGGAAATCCTTGTTTATGGTAAATCCGAAACTAGCAACTGCACTACCAACCCAGTAAACTTCCTCATCTCTGATTCTTTTAGCAGGGACACCACTTATCTGGTCAGGTAAGTCATCCATTACGTTTGTGACTACATTGCTTGTTAGTGGAGCTAGCTGTCCCTCACTATCTATTACGTCGAATACAACTGGTCCGCCACCCCATGCAATGTCGATGTCACCACTTCTATCTATTGTATCAACCCAAAGAGTGCTACTAACACCAAGAAATGTGATCTTCTCAATATTATATTCCTCTGCTATATCTGTGGCAAGGAATGCTTCACGAGCTTTATACAGAATATCGAAACCATGTCTTGTAATAATTTTCAGTTCAACCATATCAGTCTGGGGTGTTTCAGGAAGATTAAAGTCGAAGATGTATTCTTCTCCTGCAAGTATCTCTATAGTACTATTTTCAGAGTTAAATCCTTCTGCTTCCACTGTCAAAGTGTAGTTTCCTGATTCAACCTCGAAACTATATTCTCCGCTATCATTTGTTGTATCTGTTTTACCATCTAAAATAACTGTCGCGCCTTGTATTGGATCGCCTGCTTCATCACTTATTATCCCACTAACGGTTATCTTTTCAGCACCATTCCCATTACCATTTCCGTCTCCGTTTCCATCACCATTTCCATTAATAGGTGGTTGTGGTTCTTGGTTCATAAAGACTGCATATATTGCAATTCCAAGAACAATCACTAAAACCGTTCCAATAAGGATACGCCTATCCATAATTCTTACCGTGACTGAGATGTTGTTAGCCACTTTTAATGTTTGCCAATGTATACTCGAAGAGTTTTTAACAAATGAAGCGATATTCACGACGGGAGAAAAACATGAGAAGAAGAATATTTCCCTTAATTCTAATCGCTTTTCTAACACTAACCCTGATAACGGTGGTACCAACATATGGGGCGCATCATGAGAAACCTATTGTAGTTGCTCATAGTAAAGGAGCACTCGAACCAGACACACAACTACTTCACATTATGAACATTTCCTATATAGATTGGAGATTTGTTACAGAGGAACTATCATCCTCTGACTTGGATGGAGCCACTATGCTCATTATGAGCAAATCCGACTCTGCCCTAGAATATTCAAGTGCTGAATTATCCGCTATTAATGGCTGGCTAGATGAAGGAGGAAAGACAATCTGGGTCGCAGCAGATAGCGACTATGGCACTGATGAGATGAGGATTCCAACAGCAAATCAAGTTCTAGAATCAATAGGTAGCAAATTAAGGATCGATCATGCATCAGCAGAAGATGCTATCAGTAATGGGGGAGCTCCTTATAGGGTACTAGGTGTAAGCTCAAACGTCGATCCTGAGATGGAGTTCCTTGTTAGAGGGGTTACCCGGGGACTTTTCCATGGACCAGGGCTTGTGGCTAGTTATGTTGATGGCGAATGGGTTGATCTAATGGAAAATAAAGTTGAAACTGTTTACGTAGTAATGACAACTAGTGATACTGGTATAGTAGTTGATAACCAAGAACCAGCGCCGAACGTTATGACTCCAGGAGCTGAAGGTAACTTCCCACTAATGGCAATAGAGACCGATATGGAAAAAATGAACATAATGATCGCAACAGGTGAATCACCATTCGACCAGTATGTTGGTCTGTACAAACCAGAGATAATTAGAATGGATCGTTATGGACCTGAAGCTAACTCACAACAAGGACAATATCTATTTGAGAATATCCTAAAGTTCGCTACAATATTCAGCCCTGATTGGTTTGAGATGAAAATAGAACTCCAGAGCCTAAATAGTGAAATTTCTGATTATAAAGAAACCGTAACTTCCCTCGAAGCAGATATAGATGAATTAGAATCACAGGTTTCAGATTATGAGTCAGAAGTTTCAGGATTAGAATCACAGGTATCAGATCTTGAATCACAAGTAGAACAAGCACAGAGTAGCGCTAATACAATGCAACTTTTAGCAGTAGCAGCATTAGTGATTGGAGTCGTAATAGGATACTTCGTCGGTCCTATGATTAAAAAATAAACTATTTTTTTTATTTTTGTTATATAGTCCCTAAAGTGAGGGTAATTCGATTTTATTTATCTTGAGGAAAACCCGGTCTCCAACTCGTACATCTAGATCCCTGTACTCGTTTTCATTTAGTTTTAAAACTGTAGTAAAACCCCCAGCCATTGACTGAGTAAACACTTTTCCAAGATTCTCCATCATATCTTCCATTGATCCAAAACTTACTGCTTTGAACCCTGAAGGAGAACTTCCAGTAGCTTTATCCTTGGGGTCTCTCAACGTTATATATACATAAGGTGAAATATCCTGTGAAGCTCGAATTTCTTGGATGATATACTCTTTCTCCATTTTCAATACCAAATATTAAGGGTTAAAAATAAACCCAATGGCTGAGATTTTTCTAGGAAGTTTCACATATATTTCTTAGTGCTTTGACTATAGAATCCCTCCGGGGCATACCACTGGTCTGATCACCAAGGTAAATTTCTGGATCTCCAGTAACTTCTCCAATAATCTTTGCAGGTTTATTTGACTTCTCCAGTATTCTAATGATATTATCAATGTTTTTGGGTTTAGTGAAAACAAGAACTGCCCCAGAGCCAATTAAACTGATTGGATCAACTTCCAAGCTTTCACAAATCTTATCGGTTATTGGTGAGATAGGAAGCATTTCTTTATTTATCTCAGCCCCCAGACCCAGTGGACTTAAGCTCTCATAGATAGCTGCAGTAAAACCTCCTTCTGTAATATCATGTATCATTGAAATATCGTTATGGAATTTCTTGTTTAACAATAATACTCGATTTGTAATAGAAATATCTCTACCAATTTCCCTTCCCCTTAATATGTCCCTTTTTGATAGAACTGGCTCTAAACTCTTTTTACCTTCCTCCAAGATTATACCTGTTCCTTCAGCACCTATCCATCCAGAACATATTATCTTATCCCCCGCTTTGGCATTTCTCCCGATATAATACTCTGGTGGAACAAAACCTATGAATGATCCAGAAAGAACGACTCTCTTAACCGTGCTAGTTACTTCGCTATGCCCACCAAGAATTGTGATTTTATGATTTTTTGCTGTTTCATCAAGATTTTTCTGTATCTTAAGAACATCATTTTCTTTAGTACCTAAAGGAAATAACATTGTAATCGTCATGGCATAGCCCTTTGATCCTGCTGTAGCTAAGTCGTTCTGATTGACAATTATCAGGGAACGAGCGGGATCTGAGGTGGGGAATGTTATAGGATCAGCCTTGTATGTTAGATAAGGTGTTGACTCTACTTCATAATATTCCTGGATATCTTTCGTCACTTTAGCAACATCTAGTGTTCCCACATCGAATCCTGGAAAAGGTCCATGGACAATCGAAGAATGATGATACCCTGTTTTCTTACAGATTTTTGAAAGTAAGTTATGGGGGGCTTTTCCTTCTAGTAGTTCAGGCAATTTTTCACCACCTTATTAGAAATATTTTGAGAACCACATTGAGGCCAACTCTGCAACTTTTTCTAATTTACCGGGCTCCTCAAAAAGATGAGATGCTCCTTCAATAACTTTGAGTTCCTTTTCACATTCTAATTTCTGAAAAGCTTCACGATTAAGTTCTAAGACCGTTTTATCTCTACTTCCTACTATGAATAAAGTTGCCGCACTTATTTTATTGAGGAACTTCTCTGCAAGATCTACTCTACCTCCGCGGGAAACAACCGCTTTTACACCCTTTGGATTTTCAGCTGCGGCGATTAAAGCAGCAGCAGCACCAGTACTAGAACCAAATAAACCAACAGGTAACTCGCTTGCATCAGGTAGATCTCTTACCCAATCTTTAACTCCTGATACCCTTTTTGCCAGCATAGGAATATCAAACCTGTATTTTCTAGAGACGACGTCAACTTCTTCCTCAGATTCAGTCAAAAGGTCCATAAGAAGAGTGCTATGGCCATTCTCCTGAAGAACTTCGGCTACAAACTTATTTCGTGGACTATATCTGCTACTACCACTTCCATGAGCGAAAATTACTAGTCCCCTTGAATCTGCTTTAAGAAAAAGGTTCCCGTTTAATTTCACATCGCCTAAGATTATTTCCACTGATTCTTCTTTTTCTATCATTTTGTTCTCTCCAGTAACCTTTTTGCCTCTTCTGTGGGTACCTGACTGAAGTCCCTGTAAAACTGGCCTATAGCCATAAAATGTGAAGGTTCCAGAAGAGCAATAACATCATCGGCTTCTTCCATTAGATTTTTAACAGTGCTTGGGGGAGCCACAGGGACAGCTACAATAACTTTTTCAGGGTCTTTTCCCTTCACGACCTGTACAGCCATTTTCATTGTGGCTCCCGTCGCTATTCCATCATCCACCAATATTACTCGTTTACCCTTAAGGTCAATAGGTGGTTTACCTCCACGGAGTTCCTTATATCTCTCTTTTGCTTCTTCCTGTTTTTCCATTATATTCCTACGCACATAATCTTCTGAAATGTTAATATGACGAGGATTTATGTAACTGCTATCCATACTTACAGCACCTATAGCATATTCAGGATTTCCCGGATAGCCGATTTTTTTTATAATGATAACATCTAGTGGTAGATCATATTTTTCCGCTATTTCGTAACCTACGTTAACTCCTCCCCGGGGGATAGTTAATACTATCGTATCCTTAGTAATGTGTTCCTCAAGTTTTTCAGCCAGCTTTATTCCTGCTTCTTTTCTATTTTCAAACATAGGAGACATTTAATCTTAGAATTTGAAGGGACACACTTAGAGCTTACGCACAACTTGATTGGAGTCTTACAGTCTTAGAAAAATTGAGTAAAATCCCTCTAAAAAAAGGTTATGGGGTAAAACTAAAAATGCTTTAAGAAACACTAGATGCACACATAACCGAAGCTAAAAAGCCATGATATCCCTTAATATAATCATTATTTCTAATCACAATTGTTTTTCCATCTAGACGTTCTGTAGTAGGAATAAAGCTTGCAGCATCTGCTTTTTTTCCATCCGTGAATCTAATTGTAAATGTAACCGGTGGGTCCACAACAAAGGCTTTAATGTCTCCAATTTTTTGAATAGCCTTTGATGCCCCTTCTTTAATCATATCCCTTGACTTCTCAGGGTGAATACAGCGAGCAGCCACGCGTCCTACAGCTGTTTTAACCGCTACAGTTTCGATACTAGGATCGATTTCCTGTGCTTCCTTGGTTACTGCCAGATCACCAGATACAAAAATTAAAGGAACATTATAGTAACCAGCTATACCTGCATTCAATGCTGTCTCACCTACTTCTACACCATTGATATGAAGGCTCTCGATATTACCACCACTATATGTATGACTCATCATACCTTCAAGAGTTCCTTTCTTCGAATGATATCCAATAAATAAACATGCATCAAAGGAATCATCAAGTCCACACATTTGGCTTTGAGGTTTCGGTCTTCCTCGAATGAGCTCAGCAGTCTTATTTAATTCCTCTGGGTTTATATTGTTCATTCCTCCATGGGCGTCACATACAAAGATTTCAGCATCTGAATCCACATTAAGGATACCCTCTATGGCAGCATTCACATCTTGAACCATTAGTTTTCTTCCTTTCTCATAGTCTCCCTCATTACGACTGACCATGGTTCTATCAACTATTCCACTTATACCTTCCATATCTACAGAAATGAAATACTTCATTTAATCTCAAATACTAATGAATTTGAAAGTATTTAATTCTAATAACTCTGATTACCCTTTTTTTAATAAAAAAAATTTAGTCTCTTGTACCTAGGCTGGATTTTTAAGAAGCCGTTAATTTTCTAACAAAAGTTGATAATTTGAAATCGATTTTTGTCTTTGGTTTATTCGAGGATTCCCCGGGCAAAACAACATTTTCCTGTAGTCTTTTACATAAACTAAAAAATCTTGGAATAGATTCTGTTCCTCTGAAAGCCAGGGCTGGGCATAATTATTGGTATCAATATGATATGATTCGACCTTGTTTAAAAGAGGGAAGACTATATTGTAGTGATATTATAAAACTAAAGAAAGCTTCAGGCTGCAAAGAAAAATATGAGATACTTAATCCCATTGACACATTAATAACTCCCTTAGATACTTGCTATTACCTCGAAAATGAAACCTCTAGAAACTTATATCTCGCTCATAAAGATCTTTACAACCATTTAGTTATGGAACGTTATACAATTCTAAAAAATGGAAGAATGGAAAATACAATGCTTCTTAGAGAGTCTCCAACACATCTTATCTCAACAGAGATTATTGAAAAACTAACATCAAAAGCTGATCAGATCCTTAAAATTGACCATTTAGAATCGTGGACATCTTTTTACGATCAAAACGCTAGCAATGCTATTGCCACATGCACTGAATATTTGAAGAAACATGATATCATGGTCTCGGAAGGGTTCTGTGATATAATATACCCCGCACCAATAGTAAAACACGAAGTTGTAGTGGGAGTATCTCCTGGAACCGTCGTAATATATGATTCTGAAAGATTTTGTAAAGCTGTAAAATATTATACAAGAGAGAGAAAAACACAGTTTAAAGCTTCAGAGATAATACCTTACTTAAAGCCAAAGGGAATATACAAAATACCTCCATCAACCAAATCTGAACTCAATGACTTTGATAAACTATCGAAAGCATATCAAGAACCATTGGAGTCAATTTTAAACCAATTATAGTTTGAATACATTTATCGAGAAGATATGTACAAAGATTCAATATGAGCGAACTAGTCAGCAGAATCTGGGAACCAGTTAGAAGAAAAGGATCAGAAAGATATCTCCAATTAACAATTTTGAGTTTTGCAGCAAGCATATCCCTGACAAGACTTATTCTCGAACTGACTGGTTATCCTCAACTAGGAAATCAGACTTACCATATTGCTCATGTCCTTTATGGAGGTATCATACTCTTTATAGCTGGATTACTACCGCTCATTTTTACAAATAGATGGGTCTACACGTGGGATAGTATACTAACAGGAATGGGCGTAGGCCTTTTTATCGATGAGGTAGGGAAATTTATAACCCAAAATAATGATTACTTTTTCCCTGCTGCAGCTCCAATAATTTACGCATTTTTCCTTGTAACTGTACTAGTATATGTAAGAATAAGAAAGGAACCAAAACTAGATGCAAGAGGAGAGCTTTATATGGTACTGGAGACTCTAAGCGAGGTATTAGATCATTCATTGGAGAAAGAAGAAAGAAATGAGATAAAAGATCGGCTGAAGAAGATCAATGAGAAGACAGACAACGTTGCTTATATTAAACTTAGTAAAGAGCTTATAGATTTTATTGAATCAGATGCCTTAAGATTAAGTCCTGAAAAAGAAAACTTTTTCGATAAAACAATTAGCTTTATAAAAGAAATCGAGGAAAAACATTTAACTTTTAATAAATTAAAGATCTTTCTAATTATAAGCCTCATAATTTTAGGTGTGCCAAGTTCAATAAGATTCGCAAACTATGCGACCATTGATAAGCAAGCAAAAATAGATTTTTTGAAAAATATTATATCCGAATTACCTGAAAGCTCTGATTATAATATTATGTGGGTAAAAGCACACGTAATTATTGACGGTATGGTTGGGATAATAATGAGTTTAAGTGCTATCTTTATTTTCTTTGGGAAAATTAGATGGGGTACAGAACTTGGATCAACAGCCATTATAGTTAGCTTAGTAGTTGTTAATTTCATTCTATTTTATATTCAGCAGTTCTCAAGCATAATTATAGCAGCATATCAGTATATTGTACTACAAAGTTTATATTTTTTTGAAAGAAAATGGATGAAAGAAAGCTGAAAAAACGCCCTTCTTTAAAAAAAGGGTTAAGATCCTTTTTATTAATAAAATTAGGGTAAATAGTCTCTCGGGTATTTTGCCACAACCGTATAGTTGGGATCAACTACATTTCCAACTCTACATCTACCCACCTGTGAGAGAACTTGAAGGGCATCAAACTTGTCAAAGCCATAATCATCGCACAGCCATCTAATCATCTCCACATGTGCTATCTTATATGCTTGCATTAGTGGACGCGCGCTTCCTACTACCATAATCCACTCATCATCAATTAAACGTGGCCATTCAATTGGCTTATCTTTGATTAAATCTATCTTCAGCTGAACTTCTGCTGTGGTCTCAAGGGCTACACCACATAGCTCTCCATCTCCCTGAGCCGCATGGATATCTCCTAAAACAAGGTATCCTCCATCAGTAAAGATAGGAAGATGCAGTTTTGTGCCTTCTCTTGTCTCAACACAATCCATATTGCCACCGTATTCACCCGGGGTGAGAGACATCTCAACCCTACCGTATCTTGGAGCAACTCCTATTGAGCCAATAAATGGATCAAGAGGGATAGTGACCTTACCGATTTTGCTACTTGGAAGTTTGAGGATACCTAGATTTCTCTCTAGATCTAGTTTCCATTCGTACCTTTTTCTCGGTAAAGGATCATTCAAAAGAAGACTCCGTCCAGGTACCTCTTCTGTGAGTGAAGCAAAACTAGGAAGTATAGAAGAGTATGTAGTAGATCTATTGAGATTAATTTTTTCAATCTCTACTATAAGGGTGTCACCTTCTTCTGAACCTTTGATATAGAAAGGACCGGTCAGAGGGTTAGATTTGTTTAAGGTTGTTCCTTCAATTTTATGTCTCATTTCCTCAGTGATTTGATTTCCTTTCTCATCACTACCACCAGCGTCTATCGTTGTGGTGGTAATTGTATCACCGGGTTTTACACGAAAAGCTGGCTCACCCCAAGGAGGTGAAGGCCCTGGCCAAGAAGAAAACCGCTGATAATATTTTAAACAATTTTTCAAGATTATACCAGATTTTGATCAAAATTGGATATAATCTTGGTATATGTTTAACTATAATTTAACAAGAAATAAAAACAGAGA
>CAZLHX010000052.1:0-18833 GCA_964559475.1 uncultured Candidatus Bathyarchaeia archaeon
ATCAGAAAAACAAGAACAATAATAGTTTACTAAGAATATTCAAATCAAATAGTATAAAAAAATAGGTTTTTATCTCTTACCCTTGAGTCTTTCCCAAGCTTCTTTCGCTATCTCAAGAGGTGGATCAATATCGTCAGGAATCGGAGAGCTATACTCACGTCCTCCTAGCCTTTCCTCGTGTTCTTTCCATGCTTCCTCTAATATCTCCGGTTTGGTGAAGAGATCAAGGGCACTTGCTGCCATGGTTTTTGCAGCAAAGATAAGACTCTTATGACCAATGCTCATGCCGCTGACGGCTGTAAACCTCCAATCATGCCCAGGTGCCCCGAGAACATTACAGCTTGTATTGAACTCCATAGTAGGACATTGCCAAGATACATCCGAGACGTCTGTGGAGCCATGGCTTATCTCGCCATCATTCCAAGCACCCAGTATATCCATCACCAGGTTTACGTCCTTATATTTCTGATAATCTGGAACTTTCCGCTGTTTGAGGGATTCCATCTTTACCTTCTGGTCTATGGTCTCTGCAATTTTCCCGGCGAATTCCAGTTCTTCATCTGTCCATCCCGGGTGTCCAACATCTCTCATGTTCTCTGTTACGAGTTCGCTTAGTGTCTTGCTGGGTATTTTATTGTATATTGCTGCAATGAGATCGATTTTGTAGTCCGTCTCTGTCATAAGGGATGCCCCTTCTGCTATTTTGTTTATACGTTTGTAGATCTCATCCACCTGGCTCCTCTCAGGTGCTCGTATATAGTACCAGCTACGGGCATAATCTGGGACTACGTTGGGTTGTCCTCCACCTTTCTCGATAACATAGTGTATTCGTGCATCTTGAATCACATGCTCTCTCAGGAAGTTCACACCGATATTCATCAACTCAATGGCGTCGAGACTGCTCCTACCCTGCTCTGGGCTACCCGCAGCGTGAGCTGTCTTCCCATGAAACTCATATTTTACGCTGTTAACTGCGTTGCTGCTTGACAGACCCGCTACATTCATGCTCGATGCATGATGGCTGAGGCACGCATCAGCGTCGTCGAAGAGCCCTGCTCTTACCATATAGGCTTTTCCATCATAATTCTCCTCAGCAGGAGAACCGAAGCATTTCACGGTGCCCTCTAAGCCTTCTTCCTCGAGAACATATCGTGTAGCGATAGCTGCCATGAAGCCACTTGTACCATGTATATTATGCCCGCAGCCATGCCCAGGTCCATCTTCCACCAAAGGATCCTTGTAGGGTACTGGCTTGTTACTTATCCCTGGCAAGGCGTCGTATTCCCCCATGAATCCAATCACTGGTTTTCCTTCACCCCACGTAGCAACGAAGGCGCTTGGCATACCTGCAACACCATGATCAACCTCGAATCCATGTTTTCTTAACATGTTCACGTGAAGCTTGGCTGATTCAAATTCCACCAGACCTAACTCCGCTAGCTCCCATACTTTCTCGCTTAGCTCGATTAACTCATCTTTATGCTCATCGATCCACCTCAATGCTTCCTCTTTGATTGACATATAATCATAATAATCAATTGTATATATAGATGTAAAGGAAATCATCTGTAGAAAGCTTAGACTTTTCGAAAGATGTCTAAAAATATGAGAGTTACTGGATCTATAGTTTCAAATGTTTGTATAGGAACTATTTTGTTACCTCCAAGTGTGACCACATTTAGTACATCGATAGCACTGGACTTGTTCCGTATTTCCAAACCCAATCGTCTGAGTCCATACGTACGCCTGGCCATTATCACAATTTGGACAATTTGCTGGTATCGCTGGCTTTTCCTCAACATTTCCCTGAATATATATCTTAGCCTCGTCTTTTGAGTGATCTCTGACTATCTCTGTTTCTGTCTCATATTTTCTTTGCGTCAATCCGCAGTTTGGGCAGCTAAGCTCATCGGTTTCTGGATCTATCATGAGCATACTTCCACAGTTCTCGCAAAACTCCAATCAAATACCTCCTTTGTTTATTGTAAGCCTTTCCTTGATGTCAATATATGTGGGATGGCTTCTATCTATATTATATATTGAATGGTTAAATATAGATTAATGGGTTTTATGGTATTAAAAAGAGAATATTTAGATTATTCAGCCTTTTTTTTCATTTCTATAAAGGCATTACCTCTAGTTGTTCGCAAGACGCCTTTAAGTTTACCATCTGTTGCTAATAAATCGATATCGACTTTTAATAACTTATTGGTACCCCACCGGGCATACTCTTCTGGTATGTTGTAAGTAAAGGTTCCCTTTACCTTTCCCTCCTTGGCATTAAAATCCTCTAGCTCTATTTTTTCACCAGTATGAGCAATTACAGTCCCTGAGGAAGACCCCTCAACCAATAACTCTAGAGAGTGAAAACCTGAGGAATCATAATACTCTCCGCTCCATTTACCTGTAAGTTCCATGGTATCATAAACTGCCCATGATGGAGGAATGTACCTTGGCATAACTATAGTCCCCAGATAAAACTGCTTCACTGAGCCATCTTCATTGTATTCAAAAGTTAACTCATCTCCATCGTGAGAAGTGCCATGGACTCTGTAAATTGACTTGCTCGTACGTTCTAGAAGCAGGTTTTCATCCATAACCATAAACCCATTCAAGGGTTGTATTTTCGTCTTGTTTAGTTCATCTCCATAATAACCAGAGATCGCTTCCCAGTTCTCGGGAATTGTCTGGAACGCCCTGGGCTCTACTTGGGGAACTTCGTCTAAAGCTATTCTGAGGACCGTGGGTGAGGGAGGTCTCCAGCCAGATCCATCCTGTAAGTTGCTCAACCAGCATACTCCAACTTTCTCATAGGGATAGAAGCAGACATTATTTGTGAAATCGGGTAATCCTCCTGTGTGATTCAACATAATGTGGTCATCATGAATAGTATAGAACCATGTTAAACCCATTCCACTCCTTGAATTACCTGAGGGGGATTGGAGTTTTTGCATCTCCATGATGGTTTCTTCTTTGAGGATTCTTTTACCTTCGAAGACTCCTTCGTTCAGGTTCATGATCACAAAGTTTGCCAAGTCAAGAACAGTCGAATACAAACTTCCAGCCGGATCCTCAGGCTTCGTCCCAATCTTGTAAGGAACAACCGAAATAATTGACTCCTCAGGTCCCCCTGCTCGCTTATACCCCTGAACAAGTTTATTTTTAATAATTGGAGTAAGAGTGAAAGCGCTGGAGTTCATATTTAATGGTTCCAAGACGTTTTCAGTCACGTAATCGTCATAAGTTTGACCTGTGAGCAGCTCTATCAGGTAACCCACGATCATGTAAGCGGTGTTGCAGTAAGCCCACTTCTCTCCTCTGGGCCTTACACTTCTGGCAGCTGACTTTAGGTATCCTTGCATTGTTAATGGTTTTTCATCCACCAAAAATATTGGTGGAACCCTGGTAGGCATTCCACTCTGGTGGGTAAGTAGATCTCGGATTGTGGGTTCATCTCCACTCACTTCCCTTATCTTAACGTCTAAATGGGTGTTCACTTCATCATCGAGGTTAAATTTCCCCTGCTCCATTAGCTGTAGAAGACCGACAGTTACCACGGGTTTGGTAACTGAAGCACATCGATACACAGAACCTGGTTCAGCTGGTAACTTTACATCTATATTTGAATACCCAAATCCCTTGGACCAGACGATGCTGTTACCTTCTATTATTGAGAGGCTTGAACCAGGGTGTTTTCTTCCCTTTAATTCAGCTTCTACAAACCTCTCAATATTCCCAATTATCCTATCATCAACCATAGCAACCACATGATATTTCCATTAATAGATGATAAGAATATCTGGAATACGACAAAAAGTAAAGGTAGAGAAATCAGTCTTTGTTTAGGATAACCTCATCAAGATCCATTCTCTCGGATTTAATTGTCGCTTCATCAGGCCACCCAATAACTATATGATTACGACTGGTGATGGTTTCACTCAAACCAAAATGCTCCCTCAACCTCTTCTGAGTCTCCTCACCATGGGTAAGCCAGCAAGCACCCAGCCCCAAAGCATGAGCCATCAGACATATATGGTCAGCTGCAGCCGCAGCATCATAGTAAATGTTCTGGGGAACAAACTTATCAAACCGGAGAGTTTCATACATACTCATCTCCTGCAATACTACTATCATGGCGCAGTTCTCAAGGGGAATATCACTACGCACCAGTTTCTGTTCTTGGGGATCTTTTAAGACTAGGAAGCGAGTACAGCAGACATTACAGCCATGAGGAGCATATAACCCAGCTAAAAGTATCTTACGTATATACTCATCCGGGACTGGCTCAGGTTTGAACTGTCGTATGGATTTTCGTCCAAATATTAGCTTATCTACGGTATCAATCTCCTGATCTGTGAAGGGGCCGGGCACAGCTTCCTTGATCTCTACTTTTTCGCCTTTTCTAAGTCTCTTAGCCAGTGCAACGTATCTCCTGCACCATCGGATATCGGGAGGAGTAAGGGGTAAGCCTCTTTCCTCCCATAGCCCAAGGAGATATTCACCTACTTCACCAAAATCTTCAGGAACCTCCATTTCTCCTTTCAGTATCCTGTAAATGTATACTTCTATAGTATGATGCACTCGTTCGTGGAGTACTGCTCTGAGATCATCGGGTTTGAAATTCATCAGTTCAGTTTTACTATAACCGTGAACTTTTCTTTGTTCTGACATATCATCACATTACTTAATATGGAAAGTCGATCTTAAGAATTCATCCAGAACAGATTGGTTTCTATTTGGTATTCTTTTCCCTGAAGAATATCCAGAATAGACCGCCATTTAATACGAGTAGAGCAGCACCGATATGGAAGGGCATTGAAAGGCTTACTGCCTCAAACATGTATCCAGCTAAGGTGGGAGCTACTGAACGAACCCCCATCCTAGCGCTGTTGCTTATTCCTATGGCAGTGGCTGTCTCGTCGGGATCTACCATTCCTGAGGCGAAATTCTGCCTTATGGGCATACTGAACATAAGTACTATTCTGTTGAGAATTAGAAGGGCGACTGCCATGGGGTAGGAATGAGCTGCAGCGAAAGCCACAGTGACAATTCCTGAGAGTATTCGGGAAGCAATTAGGGTATTAATATCTCCGAAAGCCTTCACAAGCTTTGGGACTAGCATGTAGCTGAAAATGGATAAGAAACGACTGAAAGCATAAATAGGCCCTAGTACCTCGCTACCAACGCCAAAACGCTGATAAAAATAGAGAGTCATGAGGCTACCAATCATACCCAAACCGAGACCACTGGAACTCCTAACAAGACTGAACTTTGCGATTACACCCCAGTTTCTAATTCCTTTTCTTGGTTTACTGCTATCTTCCTCAGATTTGGGTGCAGCTTCTTTTATTGGAAAAAGGAGTATGACAGATAATCCAGATATTACCGCACTTACTCCCCAGATCACCTGATGAGCTTGAATGATATCCAGACTAAATTTTGATA
This sequence comes from uncultured Candidatus Bathyarchaeia archaeon, assembly GCA_964559475.1. Classification (GTDB taxonomy): domain Archaea; phylum Thermoproteota; class Bathyarchaeia; order TCS64; family TCS64; genus RBG-16-57-9. Next base: position 5,446 of record CAZLHX010000052.1, read on the forward strand.
CAATGAATTGAGGTAAAACTCCCAGGGCACTCCCTATAGTTGTCGAGATAGCGTTAGTTATAGCTAAAGTGCTATAGACTTCTGCACGAGACTTGATGTCGGTTTTATCTGTTATATATCCGGACACCACAGGCTGTCCTGCCCCAATACCCTCACCCATAGCACCTAAGCACTGTGCTAGCACTAACATCCAGAAACCAGTAAAAAATGTAAAAAGGAACATTCGTAATGTCGCGAAGACAGTCCCAAGTATAAGGAAAGGCTTTCGACCATACTTGTCACACAGATAGCCAAAGGTGATATGGTGTATCGCACTCATGAAAGTCGCTATACTTAGCAAGAGTCCGACCTTGACCGGGCTGTATCCTAAAAGAGTAAAATAAATCGCATATGCCACCATCCTGAAGCCCATCAATAAACGTCGTGTAAACATACTAGCAGTTAGGAACTTCAGATCTTTATCGAAGGGTGAAGGAAGTTGTAAGTATCGCAAAGTGCGGAAAATAGGATTTGGTTAGCTAAAAATGTTGGTGAACCTTTCAATTATTGTTTTCTCTTCACCCGCCTTCAGATTGATGCAGTTAATGATGAAATCATTACTGTCTCCCCAGTTACGTACCCAAATCTCAGGGTCATCTTCTCTCATACTCTTTATTATCTTATTAGTCTCCTCAATAGACTTGCCCTCTAGGATAACTTGAAGTCCAATAGTGTGGTATCCAGTTCCGTCGCCACTTCTAGGAGAATAATGAAATCTAGCATCTTTCAATCCTGGCAGACTTTGAATATTATCCTCAATATAACGAGTCTTTTCCCATGCTGGTTCGAACCGTGTCTTCATGTGGTCTATCTCAAACCATTCATCTAAGGCTACCAGTAGACCTATAATCTCATGTCTATCCAGTTTATATCCTCGTCCTATGCTTCGATAGTAGCCCCATTGCTCCTCAGGCCCCGCTTCTGCTCCAATAAAGCTGTGTAAACCAACAGCTTCTACCAAGTCCTCGCGCCCATAAACGAATCCTGTGCTGTTTGGTCCACTTACATATTTTCCTCCAATAGCTACAAGGTCACATCCCACATCTACGAATTCTGTAAGCTGTTCAGGAGGCCAAGTGGCTCCAGCCGCGTCAACAATCACAGGTACACCATAATTATGTGCCACCTCAATAACGTCTTCAAGTGGAGCTATTCCCGGATTGCTCCGTGTAGGCCAAGCGTAATGTATTCCTGCGGTCTTTTCGGTTATCGCTTTTTCTATCAATTCTGGTTTACAACCCCATTGTTCATCACCTACAAACACGAATTTACCCCCTGCAACTTCTATGCTCCTATCGTAGACCAGAAGTCTGGCACATCGTTGTATGATAAACTCATCCTTCATTCCCTCAGTTCGGGGTAATCTTCTCATCTTTTCAGGATCTTTGCCAGCCATACAGGCAGCTGCAGAAAGAACCAGAGCATTAAATGCTCCACTGGTAATCCACGCAGCAGGAGCACCTATCTTCATTGCAATATGCTCTCCGCCTTTCTTTATCAAGTCCCACATGTAACAATATGATTCATTAGCCTCCTCCATGGCCTTGAGAACCTTTGGACTCAGGGTACTTCCTCCCAGTCTAGTAAGATGGAAGGCTGCGTTGATAACCTGCTTAACTCCGTATTTCTTGTATATACTCATAGCCTTAAGAGGAAGAGTGTGGATAAAACAGTTTTCCGCTCGTATATTTCATAAAGCTAGAACTCTCTCTGTTTATGTTAATAATGACTGTAGATTTAATTGTTAAAGATGCGAAATTAGTTACTCCTCGAGGGATCATAAATGGAAGCCTCATCATAAATGAGGGACTAATTGAAGCGATTACAAAAGATCCTAATCTGCCAAGAGCGGATAGGGTTATAGATGCTGAGGTAAAACCAGTCTTACCGGGTTTAGTTGACGGGCACTCTCACTGTACTAGCCCTCCAGATACTCCAGAGTCAAGTACGAGAGCTGGAGCTCTGGGTGGATTTACCACCCTTCTCGATATGCCTGGCTATGAAATACCAGTCTTCAATGAGGAAGAGTACAGGCAGAAAAAACGGAGTTTCATAAACAACTGCTATGTGGACTATACTCTTCACGGGGCAGCTGCTTCTGGTTATCCTAGTAGTAGTTTGGCAGATATGTGGGCATCTGGTGCAACGGGTATCAAATTCTTCGTCTCGGACCCGGGTCCAGGATGGCCACAGACCTTCGACGGAGAAATACTTCAAGGATTCAAAGAACTGGCTAAAATAGAGGGACTTGCACTAATTCATGCAGAGAACGACCAGATAATAAAAGACAACCATAAATACTTGAAAGAAAAAGGAAGTAAAGAATTCTCAGCTTACCTAGAGGAGCGCCCAAGGATCGCTGAGGTTGAAGCTGGAAGACGCATAATAAGGTATCTTGAGGAAACAGGTTGTAGAGGGCTTATAGTCCATACAAGTATACCAGAAACAGTATATGATGTTTCTAGAGCCAAGATTAGAAATGTAAAAGTCAGAGTCGAAACATGCCCCCAATATCTATACATTACTGAGGAAGATGTACAGAAGAAAGGTCCTTGGGTAAAATTTGCACCTCCTGCAAGGAGCAGGGAGACAGTGGAGAAGATGAGAGTTCTTCTGAATCAGGGATGGATAGATACCGTGGCAACAGACCATGCTCCTTTCAGTAAAGAGGAAAAAGAAATAGGATATGAAGATATGCTAGATGCTCCTAATGGTATACCAGGGCTTGAGCCTTTCCTCCCATTACTCTTGAATGGAATAAATGAAGGCTGGTTAACACTAGAGAGACTGGTAGAGGTTACAGCTGAGAACCCCGCCAGGATTTTTGGTTTATACCCGAAAAAAGGAGTAATACAGGTTGGATCTGATGCTGATCTGGTTATAATTGATTTAGATAAAGAGAGGACCATCAGGAACGAAGACCAGATTACAGCTTGCGGATGGACCCCTTACGACGGATACAAGGTAAAAGGAGTACCAGTCCTCAGCGTTCTTCGGGGACAAGTAATAATGGAGAACGAGGAAGTAATTGGGAAAAAGGGGTACGGGAAATACATTGCTCGACTATGAACACTCTCTCCTCAAAAAATCTCCAATATCAAAGATGTTATGAATAACACGTCTATTAGCTGAAGTCTCATATCTACCATACCCAAGACAAGCATCACCCATCATAATAAGATAATACTGACCGAGTGTTAACCTTCCCGTAAAATCAATTATATTCTCCTCAAAGATGTCTTTGCCACATACAAAAAGCCACCCTGCATCTTGTTCTACGAAAGCTTTGTTCGTGGAAGACTCTTCACCCAGCTTTCCCAGTAAAATAGAGCTGGGAACAAAATGACGTTGATCCTTACCAATATACTCGCCCGCATAAACAAGGAGATTCTTATCTAGAATGGCTCCCCTTATGTTATCATTCAAGAGGAAATATTGATTATTCAATCTTAAGACTCTCTCTTCCTTGAACTCTAAATTTGATCCAACTTGTCGAAGTAATATCCTTAGTAACCTCATGGAACATTCACCTCAGCTACGAAGAAACCCTGAGTCCCCGTTTCATCGGGCCAAAATCGATGACATTTTCTTATCTCCGGATCCAGTTCTGCTCCAAATATTTCCGTAGGGGAGGGTGATCCAGGACCTTGAACCTTTCCGAGGAATACATCAAAGTTATTCAACATCCACTGAATGTTAAACTCATTCTCCTCAGGTTCAAGACTGCAGGTACCGTAAATTATTGAACCCCCAGGTTTTACTAAACTTATGGCGAGTCTAAGCATTTTTCGCTGTAAGATACTGTTTCTTTTAACATCTTCCAGACTTCTCTTATTGAACCATTCTGAGTCAGTAACATAGTTCCCAGAACAGGGTGCATCTAAAAATATCTTGGAGAATTTTTGTTCATGAAAATTCATTTTTAAAATATCTGAATTATAGACAAGACAGTTCACTACTCCCATTCTCTCCAAGTGGTTCTCCAGAGCATACAGGCGCTCACGATTAAGATCTACTGCAACCAGAATACCTCTATTCCTCATATATGAGGCAAGCTGAGTGGTCTTCCCCCCAGGGGCAGCTGCCATATCCAGTACAACATCTTTGACGTCAGGATGGAGAACCATGGAAGGAAACTGTGCAGCAGGTTCCTGTAGATAGATATATCCAAGAAGATATTCGAAACTAGCACCAAGGCTGAAGGGCGAATCCAGTATCTCGTAGCCATAATCCAAGAAATCAATTTTTCTAAACTTGACATTTCTATCAGATAGAGATTTTGTTAGCTCTTTTTCCATGATTTTTAGAGTGTTAACCCTGAACGCACTGTAGGTCTTTTCTTCTCCAGTAAGTCTATGCCCTAGACGCTCATAGCGTTCAAGGAAAAATTCACGACTACAAGTGCCCATATAACTATTTTACTCACTCAAGGTTTATGATTTACTAAGATTTATCGACGTATATGCGTCTTAATTATGTATGAGAAAAAGAGCAAGGGAAATCGGAGTAGTCATTGGAAGTCTAAACCCTGGAACAAACAACGCCATAACAGATGTAGAGGGGGTTGGAGTAAGTCACGTCACTATAATTAAGGGAGATGAGATCCGCTCAGGGGTTACTGCAATTACACCCCATAGTGGTAACCTTTACGAGGAAAAAGTTACAGCTGCTGTGGACGTCTTTAATGGCTATGGAAAATCAGTGGGTCTAACACAGATAACATTTGAAGGTAATATCGAGACCCCGATTTTACTAACTGAGACTCTCAATACCTTCAAAGTAGCTGATGCCGTTATTGATTATTTAGTGGAAAGTTATGAAGTAACTCCTAAAACCGTTAACCCCGTAGTCGGGGAAACGAATGGGAGTTTCCTAACGAATAACATGAGGAGAGTTGTTGGGGAGAAAGAAGTTTTTTATGCAATAGATTTTGCCAGAAAAGCCCATGGGAAAGTTGAAGAAGGAAGTGTTGGAGCAGGAACCCCAATGACGGGTTATGGCTTCAAAGGGGGTATTGGTACAAGCAGCAGAAAAATTGGGGACGCAAATATTGGCGTTCTGGTACAGCTCAACTGTGGAAGAAAAGAAGATTTACTAATAAATGGAGCCCCAACAGGAAAAGAAGTTGAGCTCAAGACTCAACCTGAGGATTCACCGGGGAATAGTATAATGATGATCGTCGCCACCGACATAGAGATGGATAGCAGACAGCTCTGGAAAGTGGCAAAGAGAACAGCTCTAGGTCTATCTAGGACAGGCAGTTATAGCGGTAATACAAGTGGGGACTTCACCATAGCCTTTACCACTGGAAACCTTAGTCAAGATTATTTTATAAAATCCATTGACGAATCTGTAAAAGGAGAGGAATGGCTTAACCCAGTATACAAAGCGACGGTGGAAGCTACAGAAGAGTCAATAATTAACGCCTTGTTTATGGCTGAGACTATGACTGGTTATAAGGGAAACGTAAGATATGAGCTCCCCATTGACCAGACAAAGGAAATATTACGCAAATTCAATATGATATAAGGTTCCTCATTGAGGATACGAGTCGAAGGCGCAAAAGAACACAGCCTAAAAACATAAATGTAGAGCTAGGGGAAAATCTCATAGTTCTAACAGGAGTTTCTATTTCTAGTAAAACAAGCCGCATATTTGACACCATATATCATGAAGCAAGAAGAAGCCTCCTAGAATTATTCATCTTCGGAATTCCTCGCCATCAATTACCACTAGCAGATGTAGAAAGAATCACAGGTACACTTCAAGCTTACATACTTTTCTTAGATTGCTTTATGCTAGTTTTTGAGAGAGAATGTGCACTCAATATTGCGAAATATTGATTTTTATTCTGAGAATGAGATTATTCAAGAAATTTCCTCACATCTAGAATTAGTAGAGAAGAATTTTGAATCAATAAGTTAAAAGTCATTCATGCCGAAGGCGATTAGGTCACCTTGGAGCCAAGAAAAACTATTCAGACTTATCCGGATAAAGTTAGGGGGTTCTAGCCTTTATATCTTTGAATTCGTAGTTAAGCATGTGAAATAATTGTCTGAAAAGAAACCTGTAGAAATTATGGACTTAGCAATAATTAAGATACCATCGGCGCCCCAAATAAGCCCCAACGGAGAGAGGATAGTTTTCGTCTATACACAAATGGATTTCGAAAAAGACGATCATCTCAGTGATCTTTGGATGGCAGATGTGAAAAGCGGAACTATAACCCAATTCACAGCTGGCAGAAGAAAGGACAAGAACCCCATCTGGAACCCAGATAGCCGCTACATAGCATTTATATCAACACCAGTTACAAAAGAAGATGAAGAAAAGAAAAAACCTCAACTCTACGTCATGTACACAGGTGGAGGTGAGCCTAAGAAATTAACAGATGTAAAGGATGGGGTTGAGAACCTAAAATGGAGTCCAGATGGTGAAAATCTTCTATTCCTGAGCATGATAGACCCCGGAAGCAAAGATAAACCCAAAGAGGAAGAACCCTCAGACGGAGAAAAGGGAGAGAGCAACGTCAAGAGAATTACCCGTCTTAAATACAAGTTCAACGGACCAGGATTCTTCGATGGAAAAAGAAAACACGTTTTCGTAATCCCTGCTATAGGAGGAGAGATTCAACAGATCACCAATGGAGAGTTCGATGTTTCAAACCCCGAATGGATGCCTGATAATAAAACAATAATATTCTCAAGCAATTTAGAAAAAGACGCGGATAAGATAGGAAAAGAGTATCTTTACAAGGTTAACGTAAATGATGGAAAGCCAGTAAAGTTAACAGAAACTCTAATGAGTGTATCCGGTATAGCAGCAAGTCCGGATGGAGGAGAAGTTGCATTCGCTGGACATGATTATAGAAAGGGCTCGGGAACTAACCAAGACATCTGGAAACTCAAAATAGGTGAGAGCGAACCTATTAGACTTACTGGGGAATTTAATCAGGATATTGGAACAAAATTAAGCTGCGATGTAAGAGTCGCAAGTCCTAACCAGAACCCAACATGGAGAGGAGACTATATCTATTTTACTTCGACCTACGAGGGAGACGCTCCTCTATATAGATTACATAAGGATGGAGGTAAGGTTGAAAAAGGAGTTGGGGGTGGAGACCAAAGCATCGAAGCATTCAGCATAAGCAACGATGGAAAAGTTGCATATACTGTCCTGAACACCAAGAAACCTATAGAATTATGGATATGGGAGAGCGGCGAATCTAAGCAGCTCACGCACTTAAATGACGATTACTTAAAAGAGACAGCTATACAGGGTCATGAGCACTTTACTTTCGAATCCAACGCCAGTCACATGGTAGAAGGTTGGATAATGACTCCTCCAAACTTTAAAGGAGAAGAAAAAATACCGCTAATTCTTCATATACATGGGGGCCCTAGAGGAGCCTATGGTAATAGCTTCTTCCACGAGTTCCAGTTACTTGCAGCCCAAGGATGGGGAGTCTTGTTCATTAATCCTTATGGTAGCGGAGGCTATTGGGAAGACTTCCAAGCAGGACTACCTGGTCACTATTTTGAGCAGGATTTTGATGATCTGATGAAAGCCGTAGATGTAGTGATTGAAGAGAAGAAATGGGTAGACGAAGAGCGTTTAGGAGTAACAGGTGGAAGTTACGGTGGGGTAATGACGAACTGGATTATAACCCACACAGATAGGTTCAAAGCTGCTGTTACTCTGAGGAGTATTTCTAACTGGTACAGCTTCTTCGGCTGCAGTGATATCGGATGGACTTTCGGTAAGAGGGAGATCGGTGGCACCCCTTGGACGGACGAGGGGGAGTTTATGGCAAAATCACCCATACGTTACGTCAAGAAGGTCACCACACCAACCATGATAATCCACAGCGAACAGGACTACAGGTGCCCCATAGAACAGGCAGAACAATTATTCACAGCTCTCAAATACCTAGACGTGGATACAGAATTTATCAGGTTCCCAGAGGAAGACCACGACCTAAGTCGATCGGGGAAACCGAGACACAGAAGTGAGAGACTGGAGCATATTATCAGATGGTTCAAAAAATATCTATCTTGATTTTTTCATATTAATTTATTTTAACAAATTTTAGGCTTTATTATAATCTTTCAATTGAGTATATGTGATAATAATTAAATTTTATTTCGATTAAAAAAAGGTCCCAAATACGTCATTTTGATAAGAATATGGACATTATGAGACATATGAAGAAAATATGAAGGTTTAAATACGATAAAACATGTGTAAAAAGAAGTCAGGTGACAAAAATATGACACTAACGATTGACACATCTGAAGAAGGATTTGAAATGGTTCTGAAAGACTACCAGGAACTTGCTCTAAGTTATCTCTGGAGTTTAGAAGGAGAAGGAGCTAGTAGCCGGGATGTCTGGATGCAAGTTAATGAAGACCTTGAAGGAAGCAGTATAAGCAGAGCATCCATCATAAACTTCCTAAACGATATGGTTGATGAAGGAGTTCTAAACTATACAGAGACGACAGGTAAAGGCGGACACAGGAGAATATACTCTGCTAAGTATAACGAAAACGAGTACAAGCAGTATATCGCAAGGACAGTCCTCAAGAACCTATTACGTGACTTCCCTGAAGCGACAAAAAAGGTTCTAAGCCAAGTCGAATAACCCCTCTATTTTTTATAAAAATTAGATTATTTTTCTTAAAACTTTTCCAGCTCTCACCCCAGTATGCTTGCCATCTCGCATCGTTACTTTACCGTTTACAACTAGATGAAGAATACCTTCAGGGTAAAGTTTTGTAGCTTTCTTGGGCGTGAAATCAGCCTTATCTATCACAGTATCTGGGTCAAACACAGTAATATCCGCGTAGTGGTCTGGCATTAAGATTCCTCGGTCCTGCAACCCCAGAATTTGTGCAGGTAAGCTAGTCATTTTCCTTATGGCTTCATTGAGATTTATCACTCCTCTCTCCCGGACATATTTACCTAGAACTCTTGGAAAAGTCCCGTAGAATCTGGGATGAGGTGCCGGGATATATTTGTTCAAAATACCATTAGGGCTATGCGCCCTTCCATCGGTACCAACAGCGACCCAGGGTTGTTGCATAATAAGGTCAACATTCTCCTCTATTTGATTGAAGTTCACTAGGCTGAACCCTCCCTCGACATTTCCTACAACTAGAGCCTCCATATATTCCTTGAAAAGTTGCATTGCAGTCTTTAACGGTTCTTGATTTCTTTCAGCAGCTACCTCAGCAATGTTCATTCCTACTAAGTCTGGTTCAAGGGCATAGCTGCTTATGAGTGCTGCCTCAGGTCCTCCTCTGTCTTCCATTGATTCAGCTAAGCCTTCTTTGATTTTCTTGTAGATTTCAGGGTCATTTAATCGTTTTACCAGTTGTTCGTTTCCCCCTTCATTAGCCCATTTTGGTATCCAAGCACCGAGACCAGTACCGCTTGCTCTGTAAGGATACTGGTCAGCTGTGACCTCTATTCCTTCTTTTCTTGCCTCTTCGATCATACCGATTAGCTTTGGGCATAGATCCCAGAAACGCTTACTGAGTATCTTGAAGTGGCTGATATTAACAGGTAACTCTGCCTCTCTTCCTATGCGTATTATCTCCTCAATTGCTCCAACGGGATCTCCTCTATCTCCCTCATCTCGGATGTGGCTCGTGTAGAAGCCGTTGTACTGGGCAACTACTTTGCTGAGTTCAATTACTTCCTCCGTCTCAGCGTAGCTCTGAGGATCATACCTCAAACCTGTGGTAATTCCCCTACAACCAGCGTCCATTGCTTTAACTAACTCATCTTTCATTGAAGCCATCTCAGTTCGGGTAGGCTCCCTCATCTCCATACCCATAACATATCTTCTAACCGTGCCAAACCCAACCAAAGGAGCAACGTTTATTGATATCCCGCTTGATTCCACTAGTTCCAGGTACTCTTCCATGGTACTCCAAGTCACATTGACGCCTGCTTCAGTGAGATATGGAGAACTTTTTCGAATTTCTTCCCGCATTTCGTCGTTTAAGGGTGCTGCCCCTGATCCACAGCTTGCATAGACGGTTGTACTAACCCCCATGTGGACTTTACTATCCGCGTCTCTATTTACTAGAATTGTAAAGTCACTGTGATCGTGGAGATCAATGAATCCTGGGCAGACAATAAGACCATCAGCATTAATCATTTCTCTAGCTGAATCCTCGATTTTTCCTACCTGTGCAATTTTTTCTCCTTTAATAGCTACATCCGCTTTGAACCATGGGTTTCCAGCCCCAGTATTCACTTTCCCGTTCTTTATAATTAGATCAAACAAGGGTAATCATATATACTTCGTTCAATGGTTTTATAGCACTATTCACTGCCATTAAGGTGAGAAATATTTTGACAAGTCTAACAGAGCCAAAAAAGACTGCTTTTAATTGGATAGAAGAGAATGAGGAGAGGATCTCTGATTTTCATCAGAGGATATGGAACTATGCTGAATCAGCTTTTAGAGAATACAAGTCTGTAAAAGCTTTCGCAAAGTTTCACAGAGAGGAAGGTTTCGGTGTAGAAATTGGAGTCGCGGGAATGCCAACAGCTTATATTGCATCCTGGGGTGAAGGAGAGCCTATAATATCAACGTATACTGAGTATGATGCTGTTCCCGCCAGATGGCAGGATCCGGTCCCCTATAGATCAGCAGAAAACCCTTACAGAGCGGGACATACGGATCCCCACAGCGCACTGGGTACCGGGGCATTAATCGGTGCTGTAGCTACAAGGTATGCAATGGAAGAACATGATCTAGAAGGGACGATCAAAGTATTTGGAACTCCTGCAGAGAAAGTATGTGCCAAGAGCTGGTTCGCAGTAAAGGGATTATTCGAAGGCTTGGATGCTTGTGTCGCCTGGCACCCCAGAGGAAGCACAACAGTGATGTACAATACCCAGTGGGGAAGCTACTGGAACGCAGCGTTCATATTCGAGTGCAACGAGCCTGAGACTTGGATGGCTTATGCTGAGGACTTGCCGAGAAATGCTAGAGCACCGGGGGCCATCGATGCTGTATGTATGATGTATACAACTACCAAGTATCTCAAGGAAGCCATGCTCCCTCGTACAGGTTTATGGACGATAAACGAAGCTATTATGGCTGCTGGACAGGCTACCGCAGATAACATGCCTCCAAAAATCGGGATTATTCAATACGCTTTCAGAAGTCCAAGTTTAATACAGCAGGAACAAATAGCTAAAGTCTTGATTAATAATGCTGAGAACGTGGCTAAACTTACTGGGACAACAGTCAAAGTTCGCTGGGTAACCAAACAAAGAACAGGGCTTTTTAACAAGGCTCTCGCTGATCTAGCTTACGAAAATCTTGAACTGATAGGCCCACCAAAGTTTACCAATGAAGACAGGGATAAGGCAAACGAGATCCTGAGAAACCTTGGATATGAATCCCAAGAGGAGCCCTTCAACGAAAAACTTACACCTCCTGAAGAATGGGAGGAGAGGTGGAGAAGCGTAATTCCCAGCCACCAGAAAAAGTTTGGTAGCGATGATTATGTGGAGTTCATGTGGCACTGTCCTACAGTCTGGATCCAAGTATATAGACCCAGGGTTAAAATATTGGGGGAAAAGCTTCCATACTGGCCAAATCTAGCTCTGGGAGGCATGAGGGGCCCAATCGACCGTACAATATACTCAGCAGGCAAGTACATCAGCGGGACCATGATGGATCTATTGACTTTCCCTGAGAAGCTCAATGATTGTAAGGAAGAGTGGAGGCGCAGAATCGCTATAGAATACGAGAAACCCCAGTTAGATCCATCCTGGGATCCTCCCATCGATTTACCGTGGCCAGAGTACATAGTAACAGAGAGGGGTTATGACTGGCACATTCCCACTCCAAAAAGATAATAACCTCAATTTTTTCAATCGCCAATTTTTTACCTTCATCGTACTGAATATGATTCTATGAGAGCCCCTGACTTCGAGGAGATCAAAGAAGCAGTAGAGTACAGGATAGAGGACATTACCGAGATGCTGACTCCCCTCGAATATGAGTACGCCGAGTTTACAGCTGAGGAGTTCTACAACTTCCTCATGGGTGATATCTTCACCCCTGATAAAATTACCCTGAGGGATATTCTGGGAAACGAGTACCTTATGGTACATAAGATAGTAGAAGCCAGCGAGTTAAAGAACAGGGGTATTGAACTAAACGAGGAAACCATGAAGAAAACGCCCAAGGCGATAGGGTATAGCTGCCACCTCATGGCTATAGAGTTTGAACTGGACTACGCTCTTCTCCTCGAAGATTACTACTGGATAAAACACAGGCTGCCCGAACACGAGAAAGTTTTAAACGACCCTGAACTTCCTAAGGAAGTTAAGGCTAGAGCAGAGGAAATAAGAGACCATTTTGGCAAATACAAAAATTACTAGCGTTCTAAGCTTTAGAACGACTGTTCTATTTGATGGGTATAATAATGACAGAAGATAATAATGCTTGAATGCTATGAACAAGACACAACAAGTATTCGCGGTAACCGCCATATGCCTGAGCATAATATTAGCCGGAGCAATAATTGCCTACAAACCGGGAACTATTGATTCCAATGGAGCAACAAATAACCAGGGCTTCCGATTCCCTACAGGAGTTGGACCTAGCCTAGGATTTGGAGCTTACACCTATCAGGGTGAAGAGGCCCCGGCTAAAACCATAAGCATCAGTGGAGCAGGGAGCTCATCCGCAAAAGCTAACCTAGCTAAAGTAACACTCGGAGCACAGACTAAGGATCCCTCTGCGAGTGAGGCTATCGAGGACAACGCTGCAATAATGAGTGAAATAATACAAGTCTTGAAAGGAATGGGATTCACTGATGATGATTTACAGACCACTGGCTTCTCAGTTTACCCAGACTATAACTGGGACACTCGTGAAGTAACAGGATACACAGTCTCCAATCTGGTAGAGGTTACGATTGAAAATCTTGACTTGGTAGGACCAGTTATAGATGCAGCTGGAGCAGCAGGTGCAAACCAGGTTCAAGGTATAAGGTTTGAACTTAGTGACTCTGTAAGAGAGGAGCTAAAAATGCAAGCCTATGTAACTGCACTTGAAGATGCAGAAGAAAAAGCAAACGTAATCGCTGACACCCTAGACCTCACAATCACAGGTGTTCAGAGTGTAACTGAGAGCAGCTACAGCCCTGCCAGAACATATAAAACGATGCCTGAAGCAGATTTTGCTGGTTCTTCAAACACCCCAATTATTGAAGGCAGTCTTACGGTAACCGTAAATGTACACATAGTATACTTAATCGAGTAAAACTCGATAATCTTACCTTTTTATTTTTATCAGAATAACTGGATTCAACTGA
>CAZLHX010000053.1:0-18752 GCA_964559475.1 uncultured Candidatus Bathyarchaeia archaeon
CACAGTAAAATTCACGTTGAAATAAAGCGAAATAATGCCTTAATACAGACGAGCTGAACACATACAGATAAACGAACCTGGAATCCAGTAAGTTCTTCAAAGCCCGATCCACAGTCGAATTATCCAGCTTAAGTGAACGCTTAACCCCAACAAAATTCGAAGGACCGGATAGAACAAGAAAAATATACACAAGTTTCTCCGAGGGAGTGCCCAACTTCCTAGTCCGAGGCCAGTGGTCCTCCCACAAGCTCCACCTCAAGTACTCAATAAGTTTAACCGATAAACCTTCGACCAGTTGATTCCATTCAGGCAAACGTTAGGCCACACATATTCTAGATCTTACCTCAAAGTACTATCTACTAGCCCACGAGTCCCAGTGGATTACTTATTAAAAATAAGCTAAGAAGAAATATTTATAAAATTATCCATATAAAAATAAAGCCATCTAAAGTAAAAGTGTTAATGCAAATAATTTGCATAATTTATCAAATATTTTTTAGGAGTTTACTCTGCTAATTGAAAATCCATTTTATACAGTAAAAAAACAATAAATATTCATTGAATAATTAGTCCATAAGAAACGGGAAATATACATAAAGCATTCCGTGCCCTTCTAGAAGTTGATGCATTAACCAAAGAAATTTATGGATTTTTGATTAAATTTTGCTAATTGCATTATGTTTGGGAAAGTAATAAAACGTTCCATATTGAGGGTGTAATGTGTGTAACAGGAAGCTACTAAATTTCCTTAGTTTACTTTCTATCTCCTTCCTAAGTAGCTATTATGCAATTTTTAATCTAAACTTGACTAATCCTTTTGTATATATTTTCCTAAAGATTGTCTCTTTTATTCTGATCCCAGTCTTGATATGTTTCAGCTGGCTTTACTTCTGGACAGATAGTGAAGATCCTTTCAGATATCTAGCTCTCTGGAACACTTGTACTCAGGCAATTTTCCTTGTACTAAACCTTTTTAGGATAAACGATTTTTCTTGGGGATTCTTTGGCTGGGGATATTTGGGCGTCTCAGTTATAGTAATTTTCTTTTACTTAACAGATTATCATATGAGTTTGTGGGGTTTCTGGATTACTGGGGTATTGATACTCCTGAATGTGGTCCTAGCTTTCGCTGTAGTAATGACGACTTTCGAAAATTTACACCCATATTTCTCACTTTCACCAAGTCTAAGAGCAGTTGGAGACTTTATCACAGGATTAAGTGTAATGGGAGCACTTCTAGCTTCAAGCAGCCAGCTTTACTGGCACGAGATCTTAAAGAGGAGAAGGGAAGAAATGATTATGGAACAGATCTGGTCTTCACTAGATGATGATTTCTAAGTGATGTTAGTCAGTTCAATTGATTGAGTCTCTCTGCAGGGAAGGAAAAACAATGGCAATCTAAAAATTGTCAATGTTTACAGAGAGACTCAAGGCTTAGAGATGTGGTGACTTTTAAACCCTTATCATGAGTAGACAATAATAGATTTCCCAATCTTTTCTATGAATCTGGTCATTTATGGACTGTTTTTGTGACTTATCTGAGTCTTTTGTATATTTTTATCAGACTTTTAAAAGGAGTGTATACTTTAACGGAGTCTAAAAGTTATCTTAAAATAGTTATGATTCATAGACGATTTTTCCATCGATGATAGTCATGATTGTTTTCATATCCTTGAGTTCTTCTGGGTCTATCTTTAAGGGATTTTTATTAACCACTATTAAATCTGCAAGCTTTCCCGCTTCGATGCTCCCCTTTATGTCCTCTTCCCAAGCCGCGTATGCGCCGTCAATGCTGTAGGCACGTATTGCTTCGATTGGTTTTACTCTTTCATCTGCGTAGAGGACGTCTCCACTACTCGTCTTACGGGTTACCATTCCATATATCCCGGACCAAGGATTGGGTGTACATATTGATGCGTCGCTGTGTCCTGGTGCAGGGATACCTTTGTCGATCAATGTCCTGTGAGGCCACATGTACTTCATGGCTTCTTCCCCTCTATTGGCCTTATAGGCATCTCCGAGATCATGTATGAAACCTGTGGCGGATGCATCTATTACCCCAAGTTCTATTAGCCTATCCTGAATTGGTGGTGTTACATAGCAACAATGCTCTATTCTGTGTCTGTGATCTTGCCAGGGTTTTTCTTTTAGCGCTTTTTCTATTGCATCTAAAGAACGGTCTATACCTCTATCTCCTACTCCGTCCAATCCGACTCTTATACCAGCTTTATGTGCCTTTAATACCCTCTTTTCTATATCATCCTGATCATAGAGGAGCATACCAGTGTTTTCGGGCTCACCTACATAAGGCTCATAGTAAGCAGCGGTTCTTCCACTGGTACTCGTATCGAATACCCACTCTGCTTCAGTTATTTTGAGCCAATCATCACCGAAGGGAGTCTGAATACCAACCGATATGGCTCCCTCCACCATATCTGAATCCCTGCCACTGAGGTGAACAGCGGTTCGAACCATCTTTTTTCTTTCCTTCCTGATCCTCTGCATGGCCCTGAACTCAGGTGGGCTTACCATACTTGCATGAATGCTTGTTAGACCCAGTTTTATGCATTCCTTGTAAACCATCTGAAGTCCCTTATAGAACTCCTCCTCGGTGTAAGGAGGAATTTCATGGTAAACAAGGTCCTTTGCAGCCTCCCTTAGTAAGCCTGTAAGATTGCCTTCCTGGTCGTGTTCGATCTTTCCGTGCGGTGGGTCTGGTGTATCCTCGTTGATTCCTGCTTTCTCTAGCGCTAGACTATTGGCCACCCCATTATGTCCATCACGCCTCTGAATATAGAGAGGGTTATCAGGGGCAACTCGATCAAGTTCCCCAAGTGTGGGGTATCGACCCATCTTAACATCATCCATACTATACCCCAGGATCCAGTTACCCCTAGGAGTTTCCTCAACTTTTTCCTTTACAGCGTTCAGCATCTCTTCTACAGAGTGATAATTAGGTCCACATTCTACTCCCCTGATAAGGTAAGCACCCCAGCTCCCGCCTGGGTGCATGTGACTGTCAATTAGTCCTGGTAGAAGGGTATATCCTTCAAGATCTATAACCTTGGTCTTTTCTCCATTGGTATCAAGAATGATACTATTCTCTCCTACTCGTAAGATCTTTCCATCTTTAACCGCTACAGCCTCTGTGATACTGTTTTGAGAGTCTACAGTTATCACGTTGCCATTTATCAATATGAGATCTGCACATAGATCCTCTGGTATTTTCATGAATCAGAGAAATAGAGTGATATTATTAAGATTATGCGAGAGAGAGATGCCTTGGATTACGGATTCCGGAGGTTCAGGGCTGAAGATTCATTCCTGCTTAGGAGGATATTTTCCCCAGATTTTAGGCTATAATAGTATATTCCTTTTTCAGCGGGTGTAAACAAAAATATGTAATACCCTTCATTTGAAGCTGCTACGGGTATCTCCTTCTTTACAGCACCCATAGGCTGAGTTTCTCCTATCAGGTAAAAAGTACATGTAATGTTTTCCCTAATAGTATGAATTCTCGTTGGGTTACGAAACTTAACTCTTACAAAAACAGTCTCATTAAGCGTAGACTCTGAGATTCTAATACCCTCTTGGCTGCTCCATTCCGATTCCTCGTAAACCAGATGGGGTGCTCTAAGAAACGGGTATCTTGTGGTGGAGAATGGAAGCCAGGTATCCATAAGCCAGAGGTGGGCTTTGACTTTTCCTCTCAGTTCAATCTTAACTTCCCCTCCATACTGGGTGGTGGCTTTATCGATCATATTTTTTACTGATTCCCAATCATTGATCTGTATATCCAGTTCTCTATCTATGTAGCCTAAATAGGAAACCTTCCTCTTTTGAAAAGCATAGGTCTTATTCATAACAGTCTCTCCTTCCACCAGCATCTCTAACTGAACATCAGAAACTGATGGTTGCCTGACAGTGATTGAACTCAAGGTAACGGATATTAGCCACCTTCTTACATAGTCGGGAGTCTCAGTTACAACATCAGCTTCGTTCTCAACATTTGGTAAAGTTATTGTAAGACCGATTTTTATGTCAGAAGCAGCCGTATCTGATTTAATAAAGTATCGAGTTAGTTCCTCCTCTGATACCTCAAGGAGTACTTTTAATTTTTTTAGTTCCTGATAGTCTGCATAAAAATGTCCAGCTTCTCTACCGATCAGGATCGTTATGAAGAGGATAACTATGGATAGTGCACCAATCAGCTCGTTGCGTGATGACTCCTCACCCATGTTCTAAATCGTAAAGGAACCGCAGGTTTTAACCGTTTTCAACAGTAGCAAAAGCCTCCACCAAAACATAGTTTAACTTATTTTTGTTTAAACGTATCACAATTTTTGATAATCTTTAAAAAATATAGCTGTTAATGCTGTTTGTCCCAGTGATTCACAAATGGAGTCAATGCACCACAATGGCGTAATGGTGCCCCCCAAATACATAGGGCAAGGCCTTAAGGTTAAGATAAACGGAGAAATCCATGAACTTACGCCTGAGCAGGAAGAGAGAGCGGTAGCCTGGGCAAAGAAAATTGGCACCCCTTATGTAGAAGACCCGGTGTTCGCTGAGAACTTTCATGAAGACTTCAGTGAACTCTTGGGGTTCAAGGTGAAGCCGGGTGAGGTTGACTTTAGTGATATTCATCAGATGATCCTCGAAGAGCGTGAAATGAGGAAGAACCTAAGTCGTGAGGAGAAGAAGCGGAGAAGAGAGGAACGTAAACGTATTCGTGAAGAGAATAAGGAAAAATTTGGGTCCGTCTATATCGACGGGGAGAAATGTGAGATTGCCAACTACATGGTGGAGCCCAGCAGCATTTTCATGGGAAGAGGACAGCATCCTTTAAGGGGGAAATGGAAAGAAGGCCCCCGACATGAGGATATCGAACTGAACCTAAGCCCCGATGCTCCTAGACCTCCGGGGAACTGGATGAATATATTGTGGGACCCTGAGAGCATATGGATTGCCAGATGGAGAGACAAGTTAAGCGGAAAAATGAAGTACGTCTGGCCTCATGACAGCAGCCCAATAAAGCAAAGAAAAGAACAAGAGAAATACGACAAAGCTATCGAGCTAAGAAAAAACATCAAGAAAGTAAAAAATCACATAAAAGAAAATCTAGTCCATGAGGATGCGAAACGCAGAAAAACGGCGACAGTCTGCTACCTGATAGATGAACTCAAATTCAGGGTTGGGGATGAAAAAGATGAAGATGAAGAGGCAGATACTGTAGGAGCCTCTACACTAAGAGCAGAACATATTACATTCAATGGTGATGGAAAGGTCACCTTCGACTTTCTCGGTAAGGATAGCGTCAGGCACAACATAACAGCTGAACTTGATCCCCAGGTGAGCGAAAACCTAAGAGAGTTTGTTAAAGAAAACTGGGATAAGACCCTATTTGAGGAAGTAAACAGTAGTGTTGTGAGTGAGTTCCTGGACGAGGTTATGGAAGGCATAACAGCTAAAGTATTCAGGACGTTTTATGCCACCCAGGCTGTAGAGAAAAGGCTGAAGGAACTAAAGTGTACCATGGATGCGCCAGACTATTATAAGAAACATATTGCGACTATTGCTAACCTTGAGGCTGCAAAAACATGCAACCACCGAAGGACTATACCCAAGAACTGGGAAGAAGTCCTAAGAAAACGCAAAGAACGAATAAATGAAAGAAAGAAAAAAGCCAAAGAAAGGATCAAGAAATATAGGCAACGGATAAAGGGTACTGATTACAGGTACAGGGAAAGAATCGCGCGTTACGAGGCTAAGCTTAAGGAAGATATGAGGATGCTTAAGGAGTATAAAGAGGAACTGAAGAAAAGGGAAGAAGAAGGACGCTCCACAAAAGGGATCAAGAACAGGATAAAATCCAAAAAACGAGTAATAAAGAATAGCAGAGAGAGAATAAGGAGCACAAAGGCTAAGCATAGAGAGAGAATGGTAAAACTAAAGGAAGGCATGGAGAACCGACGCCAGAAAGATAAGGAAATGATCGAAAAGTACAGCCTTCGTATCAAGGAAAGGGAACTCACAAGAGACTATAACCTTAACACGAGTCTCAAGAGCTATGTAGATCCACGGGTATACCTTGACTGGGGCAAGAAAGTAGATTATGATTGGCGTGATTATTACAGCAAGACTCTTGAGAAAAAGTTCAGCTGGATAGAACCTGAGTTAGAGCAGACAGTAGAAGTGTAAAAGATCTACCCTGCATCGATAGAAGGTATAAAATAAACTCTATATACACTTGATCATATTTTTTGAAATCAAGTCTTATAGAAGCGTTATTGTTTTATCAGTAATTAACGTTCTTTCTACTACTATGAAGAATATAGTTAAGCGTAAGCTAAAGGCGGGTAAGCCGGCACTAGGGACATGGGTTACCATAGGTCATCCAGATATTACTATGTACCTGGCTGATATGGGGTGGGACTGGCTTGTATGTGATATGGAACACAGTGCCTATGGGCCTGAAACTTACCACTTTATGGTTCAAGGCATGTTATATGCACGGGAAAGATGCATGCCCATGGTCAGGATCCCTTGGACGGATCTTATCTGGATTAAGAAAGTAATGGATGCAGGCGCAACTGGCATAGTATCTCCGCGTATTGAGACCAAAGAACAAGCAAAGGACATGGTTAGATTGATGAAGTATCCGCCATGGGGAGAAAGAGGAGCAGGACCAAGACTTGCAGCTTTCAGAGACCCTGAATATTTTGATACCGCAAACGAGGAAACCTTATGCGTAGTTATGATCGAGACTGTTAAAGGAGTCGAGAATATTTATGATATATTCAGCGTTGAGGGAGTTGATGCGTGTTTTGTTGGGCCGAGTGACCTTAGCCTTGACATGGGTATACACAGAGATTACCAAAATCCAAAGTTCCTAAAGACTCTTGATAGAATAGTGGAGGCGGGTAGAGATCAGGGAGTTGCTCCGGGAATGCACTGTTTCACCACGCCTGGACCAACCAATATTAATGAAGCGATTGAGAGGGGGTTCCTTTATTGTGCAGTGAACAGTGATACAGCTTTCATCAGAAATGGTGTCTCTGCTGCCCATCAACATATTAAAAAATGGAGCCCGGGAGATCTCGGTGAAGAAGTAGAGATCTAACTTTTTTCTATCTTCTCTGAGGGCATTATCTCCAAAGGTCTTCCCTCTACCAGGGAAAGCGTTATTTTTCTTCTACCCCTGTGGAGTAGCCTCCAAATTGTTCCCCTGCTTATTCCCATGGCTTCACCTGCTTCTTCTTGACTGAGGTCCTCAAGATCAACTAGTCTTAAGACCTCCAGCTCGGCGTGTTCAAGTTGTACTGGTTCCTTACCGGTATGGGGTATTGGCGTAAACATCGTAGTCTCAGGAAAGTGCTTGATGAAGACAGGTCTGGGTATTCTTCCCTGTCCGCCTCTTCTTCTTCTTCCACGTCTCATATCATGATTTTGTTTATGACCACAATATTTATATGTTTCCGTGATTATGCACATAATGAAAATCTGTGCAAATGCACAGAAAAGGAGAACATGAAAATGGGATATAGAGGAAGAAGAGGAAGATACCCCGGGAACGGGCCATTCAGAGACTTACCTCCGTGGCAGCGACCAGGGTGGTTATATGGAGGCGGACGAGGATATGGAATGGGATACAATACAGGCGACCCCACAAGGTGCGCCAGGTTCCCATGGCTACACCGTTGGTGGTGGGCAAATCCCGATTACCAAGGAACAGCCCCTCCAGCGCCCTACGGAGCCCCAGCAGCCCCTACTACGGCATCAGTAGAACAGGAAAGAGATTTCCTAAGTCAACAAATGAAGTATTTGGAAGAGGAACTGGAAGCTATCCGCGGACGACTTGAAGAGCTACGTTCAGAGGAGTAAAATACTATCCTAACTATTTTTTTGTGATTAAGATGAAAGTTGCAATCCCTACAGAAACTGAGAAAGGATTAAGAGACAACGTATCAGATGTATTTTCACGTGCACCAACGTTCACAATAATCACGATCACAGATGGGAAGATTGAAGACGTACATGTAATAAAAAACAGAGCTGCAGAAATGGATCAAGGTGCAGGACCGCTCGCTGCAAGAACTCTCAAAGAAAATGGTGTAGATTTAATATTATCCCGTGATCTTGGCCCAGGGGCTAGAAACATTCTAGAAACAATTGAAATAAAGATTGATAGTGCAGAGCCGGGGCAAAAGGTAAACGACACTATAGATGCTTGGATTAAAGAATTAGACACCTAGGCTTGCCTGGATGTTACCCCAGGCATTTTTTATTGCTTTACTGGAAGCCGAATCATTATTATATTCAATTATTGTCTTACCCTCGACCATAGCTTTTGTTACGTCCTCGTCAAAGGGAATTTTCCCAAGTAGAGGGATACTATTATCCTTACAAAAACTCGTTATATCCTCTGTATTATCATTGTTTAGATCATGTTTGTTTATTATCACCATGGGTTCAATCTCGAAATGCTCCAATAAACCCAGAGCTCTCTTTAGATCATGTATCCCTGATAAAGTAGGCTCAACAACTATAATTGAGATATCAATGTTTGAAAGACTGGCAATAACAGGACACCCTATGCCAGGTGGTCCATCAACGAGGACCAGGTTCGCTTCCATCTCTTCAGCTATTTTTTGAGCATTTTGACGTACGAGAGTAACAAGTTTACCACTGTTCTCCATCCCTGGGGTTAACCGTGCGTGGCTCATGGGACCGAACCGGGTATCACTGATATATGCATGTCCACAGATCCTGTCAACGAAGTCTATTGCATTTACCGGGCAGTTTACAACGCATACTTTACAACCTTCACAGTGTATTGGATCAACGTAATAATCTTCAATGGCATTGAACTTACACAGGTCCATACATAGGCCACATTTGGTGCATAGTTCAGGATCGATTACTGCCTGTTTTAGTCCCTTGAACTCCACAGTCTCTTTTACATCCGGATTCAGAAGTAAGTGAAGATTACTTGCATCCACGTCGCAGTCAGCGAACACAGTATTTTTTGAAAGTGCAGCAAAACCTGCAGTTATCGTAGTCTTTCCGGTACCACCTTTGCCACTTATGACTGTTAACTGCTTCATCAGATCATCTCCTCTATTTTATCCATCAATTCGATGAATCTTCCTTTCCACTCAGTCATTTCCTCAGTAAAAGAGATCCCCCTTGAATATAGTTCCGCTATCCTCCTGTCAAAGGGAATCTCCATCAGAATGGGTAACCTGTGTTCATCACAATAATCGTAAACACCTCTATCACCTATACCCGCAAAATTTACAACCACGCCAATAGGAACATCGAGTTGCTGAACAACCTCAGTGGCCACTTCAAGATCATGAAGCCCAAAAGGTGTGGGCTCAGTGACCATTAAACAAAAGTCAGCGCCATGAACACTTTCAACAACAGGACAAGCTGAGCCTGGAGGAGCATCCAAAATTACTACCCCATCGTCATGAGCTAGTTCTTTTGCTTTAGCAATTATTGGAACCGAAAGAGGTTCTCCAATTTTAAGTTCCCCATAGACAACATCAATTCCATCTGCTTGTCCCCTGTAAATTTTCCCTATCTCTCGGGGGACCTCCTTAATAGCCTCAAAGGGGCAGACTAGTTTACATCCTCCACAACTATGGCATAATTCTGGAAAGACCATGGCCGTCTCACCTACAACAAACAAAGCATTATACTGGCAGAACTCCGCACATTTACGGCAATATGTACATTTTTCCTCTATTATATGAGGAACAAGGAGCTTAACTGAGGACATTTCAGTCTTCTCTGGTTTCAGAAATATATGAACGTTCGGTTCTTCTACATCGCAGTCAATGATCTGATCTGCTCCCGTGCTTATTGCTAAGTTAACAGCGGTGAGGGTTTTTCCGGTTCCACCTTTACCGCTTGCAACAACGATTTTCATGTTTATCTAATGCTCGTGCTCATGGGCGTGAAGGCATCCTTGGGTGAGTTCTGTGAGTCTGTTTTCTTTGAAGTCTTGTAAATTTTGTTTTACACTCATGCTTTCTGCTTGTAATACAGCGACAGTGCTGTTCTGGAACATTTGTATAGCTCTCATGCCCATGCCTGCGGATATCACTACGTCAGCACCCATAGCCATCATCCTCTCCGGAGGTAGTCCTATTCCTCCAAAATGGCTACTGTCATTATTCTTAATCCCTTTATCAACAACTTCCCCTTGGGTTAAGTCAAACCATGCGAAGTACGGGGCTCTTCCAAAGTGAGCTGATAGCATCTCTCCTTCTTTGTCTTCAACGGGTATTACTATTCTTACCATATTGTACACCTTCCTTTCTTTATCCTCTTCTCCTTCCTTGGCCCATACCGCGGCCTCCACCCCCCTGTCCGAAGTGCCCACCAACTGTCGGACTTTTTGCTTTACTTAGTTTTCCTGACTTGAATGCCTCAACTGCTTCTAAGACTGTTCCATTAGCGCCAGTATATACTTCTATCCCTGCCTGACTTAGGGCCATGTGTGCATTTGGTCCCACATGTCCAGTGATTACTGCTTCAACGTTTTGTTGAGCGACGTTCTGTGCAGATCCTATTCCCGCTCCATGTGCTACGCCAATACTAGAGTTCGGTAAGGCCTCATAATCCATCGTCTCAGTGTTCAAAATGATGAATAAGTTACATCGCCCAAATCTTGGGTCTACTGGACTGTTCAATTCATTTCCGATTGTAGATATTGCTACTCTCATTCTTTCTTCACCTTTTTCTCAATTTTCTCAATAATTCTTTTAAAACTCTTCGAGGCTGGCGTTTCAGGATACTTGACGATAAATGGGACTCCCTCGTCACTGGCAGATGATACTCTTGGGTCTATTGGAATACTACCAAGAAGTTCAACCCCCATATCTACTGAAATCGCTTTACCACCGCCTTCACTGAAGACCTCAATTTTCTTACCACAGTGGGGGCAGACCATGCTTGACATATTCTCAATTATACCGAGGATTGGTACATTCATTTTCCGAGCAAAAGTAATGGCTTTCTTCACCACAATCTGACTTACTTCACTAGGAATAGTCACAATAACAACTCCATCCATCTCTGGTAAGAGCTGAAGTATGCTCAAAGGCTCATCCCCCGTCCCAGGGGGAAGATCAACTAGCAGGTATTCAAGTTCACCCCAAGCAACCTCCCCCAGGAACTGTCTAATTGCACCCATCTTTAAAGGGCCTCTCCATATAACTGGAGCTTCATCGTTGGGAAGGAGAAAATCCATGGATACCACTTTGATTCCTTCGGGGCCATCTGCTGGGAATATTCCCGGGGGTCCAACTTGAAGCTTTTCACCTTTCAGCCCCATCATTTTCGGAATTGTTGGGCCAGTTAGATCGGCGTCTAAAACACCAACCTTGCCAGTCTCTTCCTTCATTGCAAGCCCAATTCCTAAATTTACAGTAACTAAACTCTTTCCAACTCCCCCCTTTCCGCTAATTACGGCTATTTTGTGTTTTATTTTGTTCATTCTCTGTTTAACGTGTTCCATCTGCTGATTTTTTTGTTCAAAGGGATTCATTTTATCTGTATCCTGCGTCACATTTATACCTCTTTAGGCTAGCTTAAATCCTCATATTAACTATATTCCGACAAATAAACCTAGTGATCACATCAACTCTAACATCTTAGCCATCACATCAGTTTCTGTAAGCACACCAACTAGATTCATCTTTAAATTGTCATCAACTATGAACACACAGTCTTCATTCTGCTCCATCATCAAATATAATACGTCATCGAGGGTATCATTGGAGGTTAAAACCTCGGGATGATCCATAGGAAGCAACCCAATCTGAAGATTCCGCTTGTTCTCAGGAAAAGTCAAAAGATCCTCTAGGCTAATCTTACCTATGACCTTGTTTCTTCTAATTACTGGGTATTCTCTTAATCTACAACCATGAACCGCATCAAGTGCATCCTGAACTTTCATATTTTCTTTAAGAATCACAGGGCAGGTGTTCATTATAGTTTCAATTTTTAACTCCTTAAACTTCTCTTGATTACGCTGTTTCTAGATAAATGATATAATACGTGTACCGCTTCAGCTTCTTCTTGTAACTCATCCAATGGCTGGACGTGTTCGTAAAAGGAGTTATCTCGACTTACAAAGTAGCTTGTTGCTGCTGCTACTAGTGTGAATACTATACTGCTTGGTCCCGCTGTCTCCGCGACGAAGGCAACGCTTGTTAATAGGGTTTTATTAGCTGAAGCAATAATTGAGGCCATTGCAGCTACTATTAAGATCTGCTCATCGGGTACCTGGACGAGTTGGATATAGATTTCTCCTAGACATGCTCCAATGAAGAGACTTGGAATGAACACGCCTACGCTTCCACCACTTTTGAGTGGGATACTTGTTGCTATCATCTTAAAGAAAATTAATGTAAAAAGGAAGCATATGCTCCATTCTGATGCTTCTCCTGCCAATATAGCCTTTAAAGTATCATATCCAACACCTATTACCTGCGGTACTAGAAATCCAATAAGACCAATGATTAATCCTCCAATAACTGGATAAGCCATCTTATCAAGTACAACCTTATTCCTAAGTTCTTCGAAGGTACCTAAAATCCTGATGAATATTATTCCAAAGATTGCAGTTATTATACCAATAATGAAAGCATGTATTAAAAAAGAGGAGATGGAACCTGAAATCGAGGAATAAGCGGAAAAATTGTATCTGATCCCTGCAAGGCTACTGTTATAAGATATGCTGAGATGCTGGACATCGTTGCAGGAATAAAAGAAATCGCTTAAGGTCTCTTTTATAAGGTATCTCTAATGCGAACATAATTCCAGTGAACGGCGCCTTGAAGATTGCCGCTATTCCAGCTGCTGCTCCACTTATGAGAAACGTCTGAATATTCTCTTGATTGAAATTTAATCTTTGGGAGATCAATGACCCGATACCTCCTCCTAATAATAAACTAGGACCCCCGAATCCCGCGCCCCCACCGGTTCCTATAGTGATCGCTGACGCCAGGGGTTCAAATAAAGTATCTTTGGTGGTCATTATACCTCCCTCAAAATGATATGCTTCTAAGAGTCGATGGCTTCCACCGCCAGATTGTTTTGTAGTACTATACCTGTCGACGAGATAGTAAGCCAAAGAAAGACCTGAGACGGGGAGAATAAAATAGAAGACACTACTTAGTGGGTTAGATAATGAGTTAACTCAGCTAAATTAATGTATATTTCATGTATTATTGCGCTTGCTATACCTATTAGTAGACCCATCGATAGTGAGAGAGCCGATAACCTGAGGTAATCATTTAATATATCAGGTCTGAAACAGCTTCTTGCCCAGCAAGTGAATTCACCAAGTCGGCTTTGCATAACGCCAGAGAAATGTGAAAAATACTTAAACCGTACCAAGTTTTGTGGAATCATAACCTTTTAGGCTAACATGGACACAAATGAAGGGTAACAGTTGTCCAGTAACAAAATGATAAATAAGCTCATAGAAGGGTTGAAACAGAATCCCGAAGAAAGCTCACAGGCAGCCGTAGCTGTTTTACTGAGACCTTTAGAAAATGATCTGGAAATCTTCTTGGTTAAAAGAGCTGACGTCCCGGGTGATCCCTGGAGTGGAGATATGGCGTTTCCCGGAGGTAAGAAAGTAGTTCATGATAAGACTCTCCTAGAGACCGTTACCAGGGAGGTTTGGGAGGAAACCAAGATAGATCTAACTGATAAAAAGGTACTAGGATACCTCGAATCGATTTGCTCTTGGGTAAAAGAGGAGATGGCCGTTCAGCCTGTCATCTACTTTTTTGATGAAAATTCGGAGTATGTTTTAAATTATGAATTATCTAGAGCGTTTTGGGCTCCTCTAAGCGAGCTGGTAAAAACTCGGCAAAATGCAAAAGTTAAGAAATGGAATACTCAGGTTTTCAATTACGATGATGAAATTATCTGGGGGCTTACTTACAGGATGATTGAGAGAATCTTAGAGATAATAAACAATTAGACAAGTTTTTCGAGGAGTTCTGCGACTTTTCCAGGAAGCTCCCCAACACTGACTCCAGCCTTACTGAGGGCTTTTATCTTGCTCTTGGCAGTCCCACTTTCTCCTTGGATGATAGCCCCAGCATGACCCATTCTCTTACCAGGGACGGCAGATCTTCCAGCAATATATGCAGATATTGGCTTTGTAAACCCTCCCTCTTTAATGAAATGTGCGGCTCTTTCCTCAGCATCTCCCCCAATCTCACCGATCAGGGCTACTCCCTCAGTAGCAGGGTCTTTCTCGAACCATTTCAACAAGTCAATGTAGTTGAGACCTACAACGGGGTCTCCCCCTAAACCTACACAGGTTGATTG
Source organism: uncultured Candidatus Bathyarchaeia archaeon (assembly GCA_964559475.1). GTDB lineage: Archaea > Thermoproteota > Bathyarchaeia > TCS64 > TCS64 > RBG-16-57-9. Next base: position 14,365 of record CAZLHX010000053.1, read on the forward strand.
ACCTAAACCAACTTGAGTTATTTGAGCTGCAATTTCATAGAAGAGAGTCCCGCTTCTGCTTATTATGCCAATATTTCCTTTTTTGAATACCTGCGCCGGCATGATGCCCATCTTTGATTCACCTGCTTTGATAAGCCCGGGAGTGTTAGGTCCAACTATGGTAGTCCCTTTGAGCCGGGCATAAGCCATAATCTCGATGCTGTCACGAACAGGAATACCCTCAGTTATAACCACCACAGGATTTAGATCTGCATCTATTGCCTCTAGAGTAGCATCTAATGCGAAGGGCGCTGGTACGAAAATTATACTGGAGTTTACAATATGGTTATTTTTTGCTTCTTGAACAGTATCATAGACTGGGATACCCTCTATGAACTCCCCCCCTCTTCCGGGAACATTCCCTGCAACAACTTTAGTTCCGTATTCTTTCATTAATCGGGTATGAAACTCGCCCTGACTTCCTGTAATACCCTGAACCAGGACATGAGTATCCCGGTTGATGAGTTTAAGCAATTAATTACCCTCCACCAGTTTAACAGCCTTTTCAGCTGCCATCTCCATGGTATCAAGTATATCAATGCCTGCGTTTTTCAAAATCTCTCGTCCTTCCTCCTCGTTGGTTCCCATCATCCTGACAACTATAGGTTTCTCAACTTTTACTTCGTTTCTGGCGTTTACCAGTCCTTCAGCAATGTGATCACATCTCGTTATTCCTCCGAGAACGTTTACCAGCAACGCTTCAGTTCTTTCATCGTTAAGAACAAATTTTGCGGCTTTTTTGATTTTTTCTGGCGTAGCGCCTCCACCGAGATCGAGAAAATTTGCTGCTTTTCCACCTTTTAACATAACTGTATCAAGGGTTGCCATCGTCAACCCAGCCCCATTTCCTATGATGCCAATATTTCCATCGAGCTCCACATAAGTTAACTCTCGTTTACGTGCTTCTAGTTCTCTGGTAGTCAGTTCTCCCTGATAGCTATCAAGAAGCTTATCTTCAAGTTCTTTATGCCTGAATAGTGCATTATTATCTATGTTAAGTCGAGCATCAGCTGCCAAGAAACCCTCCTCAGTTTCCACAAGTGGGTTTATCTCGGTTAACTCTGCGTCCATATCTCTAGCTAAACTATATAACCGGATAATAAAGGATGCAAAAGAGCGCATCATTTTACCATGATAACCCAGCTCTTTAGCAATGTGATTGGCATGAAAGTTTCTTAAACCCATTATGGGATCAATCTGATGACGTATAATTTTCTCGGGAGTCCTGGAGGCTACTTCCTCTATCTCAACACCTCCTTCTTTGGACGCTAAGACCACATAACGATTATTATTACGGTCTATGGTGATTCCCAGATAGATCTCATCTTTGATTTCTATTTTCTCCTCGATGTAAAGTTTCTTTACCACAAGACCCTTAATCTCCCTTCCTAATAACTCATCAGCTACTTCACGGGCTTCAAAAGGAGTATCAGCAAACTTTATTCCTCCCGCCTTCCCTCGACCACCGACTGGCAGCTGGGCTTTAATTACCACGGGTTTACCAAGCCTCTTCGCTGCTTCAAAAGCAGTATCCGAGTCAGAAACCATAACTCCCTCAGGCGTTGGGATACCGTATTTTCGAAAGTACTCTTTTGCTTCATATTCAAGAAGCTTCATTATTGAATTCCTCTGATGCTCATGAATAGGATTATTCAGATATATTCATTCTGGGAAAACTCACTACCCTCTTATATGCTTAGAGAATGGGTATTTTATTGATATTAATGGACAAGACTACTTTAAAGAGAAGGGCTGTGGAGGAGATTGATCGAAGGAAGAATGAGATCATATCTTATGCTGAAGAGATATGGAAGGAGCCCGAACTTGGGTTCAAGGAGTTCAATACGGCCAGACTCACTGAGGAAAAGTACGAGGAAATGGGCTGGAAATACGGGGACAAGATCGCCATTACTGGAAGTAAAGCATATCTGAAAGGAGATGGCTCAAGACCAACTGTTGGAATCGTGGGGGAGCTTGATGCACTACATATTCCCGTTCATCCAGAAAGTCATCCCGTCACCGGAAACGTCCATGCATGTGGACACCATAGTCAGATGGCGGCTATGATTGGAGCAGGTTTTGGGTTGGAAGTTGTGAAAGAGTATCTTGGGGGTGAGATAATTATGGTGGCTGTGCCTGCTGAGGAGTATATTGAGATCGATTATAGAAACAGGCTCAGAGAGGAGGGAAAGCTGGAGTTCTTTGGGGGTAAACAGGAGTTCCTTAGACTTGGTGCCATGGAAGATGTAGATCTCTGTGTAGGCAGTCACAGCGCTATGGATCAGGAGGAGTTAATTGGTGTTGGGGGAAGCAATAATGGTTTCATCGGAAAACTCGTACAGTATATTGGTAAAGAATCTCACGCTGGGGGAAGCCCTGAGAAGGGAGTTAATGCTCTGAACGCGGCCATGCTAGGACTCATGGGGATACATGCAAACAGGGAGACTTTCAAGGACGAGGATACCATCAGAGTTCACCCGATCATAACCAAGGGTGGGGAGATAGTCAACAATGTTCCTGCTGATGTTCGATTGGAGAGTTATGTAAGAGGAAGGACGGTTGAGGCTATTCAGGAGGCCAACAAAAAGGTGAATAATGCTCTAAAAGCAGGGGCACTAGCTGTAGGAGCGGAAGTGGAGATCATCGATTGGCCTGGTTATATGCCATATACTCGTGACGCAGAGCTTGAGAGGATAGTAATTGGAGCCTGCGAGGACTTGGTGGGTAAAGACCAGATTAAACACAGGGAACACAGCACAGGTAGCACAGATATGGGGGATTTTAGCTGTGTAATGCCAACAACAAGCATAGGGATGTCAGGCACAGAGGGCTCAGGTCATAGCCGCGATTTTAAAGTCGTGGACCCAGTGAAACAATTCATTGTGCCTTCGAAAGCGTTAGCTTATATCGTCATCGACTTGCTCTATGAAAACGGTGAGAAAGCAAATGAGGTTATTGAGAACTTTGTACCAAGTATAACTAGAGAACGCTATACGGACTTCATGTTAGAACTCGTAAAATAGCATGGCAGGTCCAAGAAGTTGAGCTAGTAAATGTACAGCAAAGAGCCAGGATAACTGCTGTCTTTAACCTACTAGCTGTTCCATCAAGTATAATCGGAGGCTGGCTCTGGGACAGCGTAGGCAAGTACGCACCTTTCATCATTATGGTCATCATCGATGGCCTAATTAGAATGCCAATAATTTTCAAATACGTACCCGAGAGCAAGCTTCTCACTCCAGAGCAGGAGGGTGAGTCAGCTATGGAATAAAAGGTCTTATCATACCTGAGCCAATTTTATACAAGTATGAAGCACAAGGAAATTGCACCTGGCGAGGAAATCCCTGTTCTGGGTCTGGGTACTTGGGGGATGGGCGGACGCCAGATCGAAGACCACACATGGGATGATGAAAACATTCAGGCTATTCGGATGGCCATTGAACTTGGAATGACGCACATAGATACAGCGGAATACTATGGAGCAGGTCACGCTGAGGAACTGGTTGGAGAAGCCATTGAATCCTTTAACCGGAAGGAACTATTCATAACAACAAAAGTGTGGAGAACCAACCTTCGGTATAATGACGTAATCCAGTCCATGAAGGGTAGTTTGGAAAGGCTTAGACTTGATTATGTCGACCTTTATCTCCAGCACTGGCCAAACCCCAGAATTCCACTAGATGAGACAATGAAAGCCTTGGAATACTGTGCAGAAGAGGGATATACAAGATATATTGGAGTGAGTAACTTTAGCGAGGAACTTATGCGCGAGGCACAAGGATATCTCGACGAACACACACTTGTTGCCAATCAAGTAGAGTACAGCTTAACCGACCAGAAACCAAAGATGACTCTTCTACCTTACATACAGTCACACAATAAACTCTTGGTTGCTTATACCCCACTTGCTAAAGGGGAGCTTGCGAAACCGGGGTATGAGACTCTTGATGAGATGTCGGAGAAATACGAGAAAAGCAGAGCCCAGATAACCCTAAACTGGCTAATAAGACAGGAAAATGTTGTAGCCATCCCCAAAAGTAGCAATCCTATTCATATATTAGATATTGTAGGAGCGACAGATTTCGAATTATCTGAAGAGGATGCACTGGTACTCGCAGACAGCTTCATCTAAAAAATATTTTATGGGTAATGTATCGTACTAGTATCTATTTCTCCATCCCAAGTAAACCCATTTTTACTGGCTGAGTCTGCAGTGAAAGTAAATTCCCAATCATTACCAAACATCTTACTGTCTGATTCAAAACTACATGTTCCACTTGGCCCTGTTACTCTCGTAGCATCTCCTGATACATCACCACTCCAATACCCATGAACGGTTGCATCTTCTA
>CAZLHX010000054.1:0-18621 GCA_964559475.1 uncultured Candidatus Bathyarchaeia archaeon
AATTTTTTTGTGTTTTCTTATTTGGTTAATAATCAAGTCCAATCGAATGCCTCACCAATAGGCACGGTCTCGATGCCCATTGCTTTTTCATCTTTGGTAATTATTATTGTTTTAAGCCATTTGGTGTCTTCTTCTGGGTGGTCAGTCCTATAATGAGACCCTCGACTTTCCTTTCGAGCCATTGCAGCCCTTACTGTCATCTCAGCTGCATCCAAAGCCATAGGCACCTCTAAAGCTGCCATCATCTGTCTTCCTGGGTAGGCCAGCATCTTTCTTGTTGTGGTTCTGATCTCCTGTATTCTCTCATAAGCATCAACCAGCTTGAAGCTATCTCTCACTATTCCCGCGTTCTCCCACATGTTTACTCTAAGTAGATCCATTATGGTCTCAGGTGTATAACCGGACTCACGTTTCTGTAAAATCTCATATCTCTTGAGTTCCATCTCAGCTATTTTCTCAACTGTTTCAAATGTAACTGATTCCACGTACTTGGATGCATAGATTCCCGCTCTGGCCCCAAATACTGTTACATCCGTTAGGGCGTTTCCACCATGTCTATTGGCTCCATGAACTCCTCCAACCACTTCTCCTGCAGCAAATAATCCTTTCACTCCTGTCTCACATATTGGGTTTGCAACAACTCCCCCCATTGTGTGATGGCATATTGGTGCTACTCGAAAAGGTCTCTCATCAGCATTCAGTTCATTAACAAAGAACTCATAACTACCCATACCAAAGAATTCCCCGGGGTTACTCCTGCTGATAACTTTTCTTCCGTCAATTAACACAGCATCATCAACACCATCTCCACGGATTATCTCCTTCATAATCGCTCTGGATAGTAAATCCCTACTCTTTGCTATGAATGGACGTTCAGTAACACCATGCTTTTCAGGTATCTCTTCACCCAAGACGTTTATTATTCTTCCTTCTTCAACTATTGGTCCGTCCACTAAGAGAAATGGGAACCCCGGTTCAGCAAGAGCCAGAGGAAAGAACTGAATAAATTCCATATCTCTTAGACTTGCCCCCACATTATAGGCTAAAGTATATCCGTCACCTGTAGTCTTTAATGGACAGTCTGTTCGCTTATAGAGCGCTCCTGCACCCCCTGTTGCTAAAATTATTGCCTTGCTCTGGAATACTATTGGGTCTTTCTTGATCGAATTATATCCTACTGCTCCGACGATATGGTCCTCGTGTTTAAGGAGTTTTGTTATTATGGTGTTCTCTACGAAGTCTACTTTTCTCTTTTTGAGATATTCAACCATTGGTAGTGTGATACCTTGTCCAAGCTTTGTGTCTCTGCCTCCCACGTTGATTCCTCCTCTCCTCACGTTGACTATCAGACCATATTTTTCCAGCTCTAGTACTCGTTTACCTCCCTCTTTTACAAGTACGTCCACCAGATGAGGATCATTTATTCCTTTTCCAGTGCTGAGGGTTCTATCTCTATGTTCCTCAATAGTCATTCCACCAACAGCAGCCAGATAGCCGCTACCTGCTACTATGGTGCAATTATTGTAACCAGCTGGAGCCTTTGAGACGAGGATTACATGAAGACCTTTTTCATATGCCTCAATAGCTGCTCTGAGCCCTGCTCCACCTGTTCCGATTATTAGAATATCCGAAGTATAGTTAGATACCATATCAGATATTATAAGATCTACAAGCCTAAAATGATGTCTCTGTATAGTATTAAACACTGTCTATAGGTCGATGTTGTTTAGATATCAGCAGTATTTTTTTAGGATATAATTGTTTTTACAAAAAGCAGAATATCTTTAGATTAATTATCTTCTAGATGTATCCTTTCCAAGCAGATTTCCTCTGCGCTCTCCCTGGTGAGGATGTTTTCAATTCTTAGTTGTGGATTAAATTCATTAAGTGTATACTGGATGCTGGGTAGGGTCAGGTTGCTACATAATCCGTTTAAAAACATCCCACAGTCTATTCCTACATCAAGAAAAACCTCATAAAAAGGGCACTTTTTAACAATGAAAGTTACACTTTTTTTATCTCTTTTATACTCGGTTATCTGAGCCCCTGCTTCAGACATAAATCTTCTATAGACTTTTGCTCCAATTTCAAGGGGATCTGTATTATCTGAAATCTCTCTCATCATCTCTTGGGCGATAAGTTTGCCTTGTTGTTTTGATGCTTCTTCAAGTGTTTCTAGTGCTTCGTTAGTACCATATCCTTCAATAAATTGCATAATATAGAGAACTAGCAGTACGTATGCTCTTTTAACTCCCATAAACATATCCTGTACCAGTTCTCGGTATTCTTTAAACTCTTTGTAAAAATGTGAAAAACATATTCATTGGAATAATTAAGTTATCTAGCTAAGGTTCCTATTATATCAAACTGCATTTCTCTAGGTTCTCCAAGTATTTCTAAATCTTTGTATAAGCTTGGATTATTTTCTACTTCTTTAAGCAAAGCTTCACTGATCCATATATCCTCTAAGTCTTGTGTGTTCTTAATCCGTACTACCCTTGCGTCAGATGGCTTCACCGGTCCGCAAATTTTTATTGCAGTTGATATCACTTCTCTATCACTTGAAAGGGTAGGAGGTAGTTTACCCGTCTCACCACTTCCCTGAGTCAGGCAATTAACATAAGTTTGCTGCCAGTCTATTTTATCCCTTACCCTGTCGGTAGTAAGGTCAGCTAGCCCTATACCTATAGCATTTCCATGAGTCTCATCTGAGAGATCAAGTACAACTATCTTGCCGATATTAGGGGCTCTGGGATCATGCTCGCCTGGCATCCAGAATCTTCCAGTAACATTAGTATCCATTCCTACACCACTAATTTCTTTACCCATCTCTTCCACAATTAGCACATCTAATTTATTGAAGGGTAATCTAGGAAGCATCTCCTTGGCAAGTTCCAGGAGCTTTTTCTCCTCTTCTATTAATTTTTCGGGGTATAGAGATTTTATAACAGCCGTCTCGTGTTTTGCGTTCTCAATTATTGCTAAACCCATTATTATATTGGCTTTCTCAATGATCAATCTCCCTGCCTCTGGGAGTAATTTATGGTATCCGCTATACTTGTGCCAGTGGATCATCTCCGCCCCTTTCTGTTTACCCAAGCCTATTGCCAGCATTTTGAGAAGGCCACTTTCTATCTCCCCTTTGAAGTCGGTATGTGGTTTTATCCTGTTCACCACAAAAATGCCATCAGCTTGAAGGGCGTAACGATCCAAGTATATTGTTATTCCTTCTTCAAGCTCTCCTAGTGGTTCTACTTCCATACTGGATAGAATTGGAGCCCTTACAAATTCCTCAGTTATTCCAAGGGTTTCTAGAACCTCGAGCTGCCCTTCTGGTGTTGCACCACCATGGCTTCCCATGGCTGGTACTATAAAGGGGTCTCCTCCTACTTTACATATCTCATCGACTACAATTGCGAGAATTTGATCAATATTGGATATGCCCCTGCTTCCAGCTGTAACTGCAATTCTTTGTCCTTTTTTAATGCGGTTGTTTAGTTTTTTCTTCTTAAGCTCATCAATTATTACTTGTTTATAATCGGATACTCTAGGTTGTTTGAAATGCTGCCTAGCTTTAACCATCTTTGGGAGATTCATACTATAGAATACTAAGTCTCTCGTTGATTCAAGTTTTTCCTTTTAATTTTTGTGTTCAGATAAATGATTCCCAAGTCAATTAAGAAACTAAGTTTAGTATATCTCCAAGTTCTGAATTATTAACCCATAATAAGGGCACCTCAAGATCTTCGGAAATATCTGTTCCATGCGTCCCTGATACCCCATCAATTGTTGTATGTTGTCCATGGTCTGCAAGGACCATTATGGAGTATCCTTTACTATGTGCAATTTCGAGAATTTTCCTTAAGTTTCTATCAGCTTCTCTAACCGCCTTGATGCTTTCCTTGCTATACGGGCCATATTTGTGTCCCGCATCATCAACGTCTAGGAGCTGAACCCAGAGGAGATTATGTTCTTCCATTAGTTTGGAAACAGCGATCTGTGTAACTTCGGTATCTGAGTTAGATTCAGCGATACCAGGGTGATCAGCTTGAGGTGAGATCAATATAGCTAGGCTACTTTGAGCTCGTGCAGCAGTTGCTGAACTCATACCATGTTCTCTCATTACGTCAAATATCGTCTCTTTTTTCAAGGTCATGGTTCTGTCTGTAATCTTGTGCTTCTCTGGACTAGCACCTGTTAGCATTGTTGCAAAGTTTACGGGAGTAATACTCTTCATAACGCTCTTGATTATAGTAGTGTGATTTTTTTCTATCTGGTTAAGGGTTGGTGTTTGTTTTTTTGCTTTACTCCATGTGTTAATACCGAGAGCATATATGACTATCACTGCAAGTTTCTTTGTTGTTTTCAGTGTATTAGTAACCTTGATTAACCCAAGTTTTTCTGATGATTTTGGGTGCCTGAGGTTGAACACATCGCAGACAGTGGGGGCTATTACTCGCATATCATGCATGTGGCTAAATATGAGAATATTGGATAAGAAAGTTACCTGCTTATAATTTAATCTAGGCACTTTATTAAGGATAATTTCATCAATTTATCAAACGTCTAATATTTTACCGCTATTAGTCAAAAGGTACATTTTTCAACCATTAAGCTTGTTTCAGTTAGAATAAATAGGGAAGAATAATACAAGACCAATAAGGCAAGATGGAATGAGTTAGTAGATATTCATGCAAAATCAGAGGAGTACGATCTTGAAGGCCTTCTTAATGGCAAGAAAAGCCTTCATCGACTAGAGATGGACCTCTTAGGGAACCTAAATGATAAAGACCTTCTTCACCTTCAATGTCACTTTGGTCTTGATACCCTAAGCATGACCCGTCTAGGGGCCAATGTAACAGGCGTTGACTTCAGTGAAACTGCAATTGAGTTAGCTCAAAAAATTACTGACCGTATAGGAGTAAAGGCAAAATTCATCTGTAACAACTTATATGACTTACCAAAATTACATGATGGTGAGTACGATATTGTATTTACAAGTTATGGAGTTTTGTACTGGCTTCATGATAAGAAAGAGTGAGCTAAAATCATTTCTCATTACCTCAAACCAGGAGGAATATTTTTGTTGGTAGAGTCTCATCCTTTTTTATGGGTTTTCGATGATGAGTCTGAAGAACTCGATGTAAAATATTCTTACTGGCATGATAAAAGTCCTTTGAGCTGGGAACTGGATGGTACTTACGCTGATGAGAATGCTAAGATAGCAAACAAGAAAAGTTATGAATGGCAACATACGATCAGTGATGTCTTAAATAGTCTAATTAATGCAGGTTTATCGATATCTCATATTGGTGAATATCCTCATCTTGTTAGGAGGTACCTGCCTATTGCTAAGAGGGTAGATGAAATACATTACAAAATACCTGGTGATCCTCTTCCTCAGACGTGGAGTGTTAAAGCCATTAAACCAAATTTTGAAAAATCATAATATATTTCCCTTTTTCAGTTATTTAAAGCTCTTAGCTAACAGGTGTTGATATCTATTTATGGAGTTTTCTTTATCTGAGTATATGGTTTTTCATCTCTTTCAAATATCATAGTTATTTTTTTGAATGTGGGTTCGATGTAGCGATAATGACCTTTATAATAATCCCTGACAAGGCCCATCTTAGCAAGTCTTTTAATGTTCTGATTTGTAGGTTTATATCCTAAATTTGATTTTCTTGCTAGATCAGATATTTTAATACGTTCTTGTTCTGATACGATCTCAATTAGTCTAATAATGCTTTTCTTAGCCAATTCCTCCATTATCAAAGTAGTATCCCTTTATTGTTACAATTTTGATTCACGTATAAGCGTCACCGAATTTTATGATCTAGAGTGATGTGTGAAACTACATGGCTAAATAACATCAATTAGAGATAGAAAATCCCCCTTTTACTTTCTGGTTATCTATGTCTGTCAATTCGTGCTTTTTTTTGTTGTTTTTTTCTGTATGCAAATTTTCGGGTAGTCTCGATATTTGTCCGGTGGAACTGGTACCAGTTCTCGGTATCTCGAATTGCTTCATAGAAATCTGGGTAAGATATTTCATTTTCGTCCAGTTGGGTTATTAATTCATTGAGCTTGTTTTTTTCTTCAAGTGACTCAGTCTGGTCAAAGGATTTCTGGTATTCCTGGTATGCGGCTGTAAACTTGAAGTCCTTAGCATCGAAGACCAGTTTCTCAATCTTTTCCATACGATTAATTCCTAGTTGGTATATGAACCACTGAAATTTAAATCCGTTCTTTTAAAATAATTCAGTCGGTGTATGTGTTTAGTTCAGATTAAAAAACCGGAAATTTAACATATTTACTCATGTTTTTAGCTAATGTTACGTATAAAAATCAAAATAAGGTTTATCTAAACTCAATATTAGCATAGAAAATTATTGAGCTAAACACGTACCAGTCGGTTGTTTTTTATCTATGAGGGTTATTTGAGACATAATGAAAAATAGGATAGAACGGATAGTTGATGACCTAACCTCCGAAGCTGTTTTATCTGAACTGGTAGAACTTTACAATAGCATGGAAAAAGAAGGGGTTGACTCTGTCATAGATGCGGCAATTGGACATGTGTATGCTTCCGCTCTGAACCAGGTAGCATTATTTGGAATCTCGTGTGATAAGTTTGAGGAATGTAGAGAAATTCTTAACAGAGTATTTGAAGTTAGGCTCCTAGAGATAAGGCATAAATTAAGGCTTATCAAACACAGGTAGAATAGATAATTAATTCATGTGATTAATTAAGTAGTATTTAGCTCTAGGTCTTATGTTTGATGGTTTGAATCGAAATTTACGTTATTTATTTATTCTTAACTTTGCTTTTGGGTTCTCGATTCAACTAATAACTCCATTATTCCCGTTGTTTCTATCGGGTATTGGTGCCTCTGCGAGTCAGAATGCTTTTGTGATTAGTATCGGAGGGCTGGTCTCTACGATATTAATGCTACCCAGTGGGCTCCTACTTGATAAAATTGGACGTAAGATTCTGCTCGTTGGTAGTTCTGTAGTTAACCTTGTATCGATCTTTCTTTTTTCTTATGCATCGACATGGAAGCAAGTTATTCCTTTATTTATGTTATATAATGCTTCATGGGCTTTGTTCATACCGGCAAGAATGGCTATGATAACATCTAATTCGGATTTGAATCAAAGATCATCAATATTCGGTGTGATGAATACATCTTGGCCAATTGCGGGAGTGTTAAGCACTCTTGTAAGTGGGTATATGATTGAGTCTATGGGTTGGAAGCAGGTGTTCATAATCGGAGCTGCAGTGAACGCTATTAGTATAATAACAGGATTCAGGATAGAGGCTAGGGATAATCTAGAAAGTCAGTCTAGTGGAAGTAGTTTAAAGGAGCTATTAAGTGGTGAGGTTTTACCTGTTCTGTTTATTTTTTTCGTATATGGGACACTAATAACCACAGCCATTGGGGGAGTTAACCTAGTTGTTCCACTTTATCTTGAAACCAAGTTTGCTCTAAGTGCATCAAAGATAGCATTATTCTTTACCTTACAGAGCTTTATAACACTTTTAACCCAGATGCCAAGTGGTAAACTCGCTGATCGATATGGAAGGAAAAAAACTATACTTACTCTGATATTTTTTATTCCAGCATTATTTGCATCTTGGCACTTTGTAAAGAACTGGAAGGTCATGCTTTTGCTCAACTCTCTAGCCTACGGTTTATGGAGCATGACTTGGCCTGCGACTCTCTCGCTGCTATCCAGCTCAGTCCCAGAAAAACTAGTAGGACCAGCATTTGGTGTTAATACAACAGGAAACAGACTTGGAACTACGATTGGTCCCATAATAGCGAGTTACTTTTATGTCAACTATTTCCAGACGGCGCCATTCATTGCATCAGGCATCATATGTCTTCTGGCTGTGCTGTTCGCGTTTAGATTAAAAGATCCTATGAAATAATAGTTGAGTTAGAGGTTTTCTGCTATCTCTATGCTATCCTTAATGAATTCCATTATTTCGTCACCGAAGAGAACATTCTTACTAGGTGGCTCGAAAGGATGAGACATAATCATTGTCTCTACATCATATTGCATCAGATTCTGAAGAGAATCTATGTAGATGTTCTTATCCATCCTGATAAGGTCCTCTCTTGTACCGCAAACTGAATCACCTGTGATTAAGACTTTCTCTTTAGAGTCATATAGACATATACTTCCAGGTCTATGACCTGGTGTGTGTATTACACTGAATATTCGATCACCCAATTCCACCTGGGATCCATCATCAAGCTGAATATCTACATTAGGGACAGCTTCTACCTCCATTTTGTGTATGGCTATAAGAGCATTAGTTTTTTCTTTGAAAGAACTATTACCTCTGATATGATCTCCGTCCCTATGTGTGTTAACAACTAAATCCACCTCATCAAGTCTTCTTCCTTGCTCAACTATTAGAGGGAACACAGAATTTTCAGGGGTTTCCTCGAACCCAGTATCTATAACTCCAATCTTGTTTTCACCGAATACAACAACCACACTGAAGAACCAGCCCGGTCTCATCTCTTGCTCTACGATAAAAAGATCATTCGTCAGACTTCTAACATTACTCATCTGGTTACACCATAATTATAAATAAAACATAGACTAAAAAATATTCGAGATCCTTTAGATCGATTTATATCTCATCACCAGATTTCTACAGCTTAATACATGAGGTACGAATTATACGCTCTTTTAGCTGCTTTTAGTTTCGGGTTGAACGCAGTATTAATGCGCAAAGGAATGAGAGAAAGTACACCAGTGACTGCTACTATCTGTGTTGCAGCTGTTCAAGTAGTAGTCTTAAGCATTGTGCTGGCTCTTGACCTTCCTGCTCTCAATTGGACTGCTATAGGTTACTTTATTCTAGCTGGATTTCTAGCTGCAATTATGGGGAGGACTATGAACTATGTTAGTATCGATAAGCTTGGAGTACCTATAAGTAGCAGTCTCACTGGAACAAACCCAATATTTGCCCTGATTCTTGGAGTACTGTTCCTAGGTGAAAAAGGCACAATTTCTAACTTTCTTGGCTCAGTTTTCGTGGTTTTTGGAGTTATGCTAATCAGTGGTTGGGGAAGCCAAAACAACGTTAATGCTAGAGATTTAATTATTCCCATTGGTTCTGCCTTTTTCTATGCTTCTAGTAGTGCTGTACGAAAAATTGGGCTTAATATCTTACCTGAGTCAGTCTTAGGTGCTGTCGTAGGCGCTTTAACTGGTTTAATTGCCTACCCAGTTATACTCAGACTAATGGGTCGAACAGGGGAGTTTCGACTTAGTAGAAAAGCCTTACCATATCTACTATTTGGCGGTATTGCAACGAGTTTTGCATGGATAGGTATGTTCTTTGCTACTCAGCAAGGCAGTGTAGGAGTAGTATCAGCCATTATAGGGTCCAACCCCTTATTTGGTCTAGTCCTAAGCGCGTTACTTTTAAAAGATACCGAAAAGTTCACATTACGTATAGTCGCAGGATCTTTCTTAATCGTTACAGCGGTGGTTTTAATAACGCTCTTTTAGTCGTCTATTCCTTTAAGAGATAAAAAATTTTACTAAAAAGCTAAAAAATGGGTATATCAGTTACCTAATATTTTTGCTGAAAGGTTATCCATCGTATGAATTATCCATGCTTCTGGTCTCGCTGGTGGAATTGGTGACCCCCAGTTCTTTTCAGAATGGTGGCTCGCAATTATGTGAATTATTGCATCGAGTTTAACTGATTTAATGTATTGAGCTGCCAGTTTTATTCCATTCACTATATGACCTTGCTCATTTTGGGTATCTGTATTCTCAAAACCATATTCTGTCTTTTCATAGCAATTGACCTTTCCCACATCATGGAGTATACATCCCGAAATCAGTAGGTCATAGTCAATATTGTATTCTTTACCTATAGTTTCAGTAATGTTTGTGGACAGATCGAGAAGTTGAACTGTATGTTCAAGTAAGCCATATTCGTATGTGTGATGGTAAATTTTCGTGCAAGGTATGTTAGAAAAATATTCTATCTCTTTTAGTAGATTTCGTAGTGAGATTTTAAGACTATTTTCCTGGATTTTCTCAACATAACAGTCCAACTGATATTTTAGTACATCTGAGTCTTCAAAAGGTTGTAGTTTCAATTCCTTGGTCTTTAGCTTGGTTGTCTCTTTCTCAGGTATGTGCCATAATAGCTTTGGTTTATAGATGGCACCGTATTTCCATTTCAGCTCTTCTTTGATATCAGTATTATCTTGCAAATAGTATTTATGTTTCTCAATTATCCTGATTATTTGTTCATTTTCTCCGTATTTACAAAAGATCAAGCCGTTCTTGTCATAATATCTATTGAGCCCTTCCAAATTTTTATCCAAGATATTCAATATACGACCTCCTTTTTTAGTAAAAATTGAAAAACATTTAACAATTGAGTAGAAAATTGTACCAGGGGTATCTAAATTGTATGGAAAATAACTGCAGTGGAAATGCTTGCATAATTAATCATCTAACCCTATGTGCTAAAAAAGGAGTAAACCTGAATAATTGAAAGGAATAAGATTATAACTACCATATAAATACGAAGATTTATCCAACTATTTGCAACTAGATTTCTTGTTAATAAGTAAAGAAATGGGGGAACTATGCGTGCTCCCGGTTTGGTGGAAGCACGGAATCCGGATAGACTTGTTTATCTATGGCACCGCACCGCCAGAGTTCATCATGCAGTGATAGGTAATAAAACTTTTCTAAATAGAATAGAGATACCTAAAAAGAAAATTGGGGATAATGTGTACGTTTTTATAGTTTTATTGTTTGCATCTCAATCGGTTTAGATTTTTTCATTATACCATTAATTCTAGGAAATATCCTACTAGGAATGCCATGCCTCCGAAAAATGCCATTCGTGTTCCTTTTAAGAGTGGGTGGCTTTTGCCATTTCTTGCCATATATGCGCCTACTATTGTTAGTGTTGTCAAGGATAAGAGTATGCTTATCCAGCCAGCGATATTTTTTCCCAACATTCCCAGCCTAGCGAGTATGAATGGTGATATTGCTATAAAGCACGAGAATAATGGCGTCGCAAAGACCAAAAGAGAGGCTATGAAAGCTTTCCTTCCCAGTGATTCTGTATGTATCGTGTCTTCTAGTTCATGGATGAGAGCTTTTTCTAGTTCTTCGACCCGTCTTTCGCCTTCAAGGATCTCAGCCTCGTATACACTAACACCTGAGGAAATACCTAGAGCTATGCTACTACTTACCAGTGTTAGTATTATTAGTCTAAGATCCGGATGCATAACAAAAGCTGATCCAGACACTACACCTAGAAGTGTGAAAGTCGCGTCGAAAAGGGTGTTGATAAAGAACTTTCGTATACTAGAATCGATTTCTATTCCTTTAAGTCAACTCAACTTAGCTGATCACGTAGGATAAATCAATAATTACTATTAATAAAGCTTACCCGAAGAACGAAAAATAGTAGAGATTAAATAAAAAAAAGGCTTAAAACCAGTTATTTTCAAATGATTTGATTTTGAATTAAAATTTAGTATAAAATTTTTTAAAAAAAATTATTTAGGTTTTATCCCTCTGCTTTCTAACCACGACAAGATTGTAGCTTTAATACTGTCTCTTACTTCTCTAAATTTTTCCAGTTTCTCTTCTTGAGTTCCCTCAAAGGCAGCTGGATCTTCAAAAGGCCAATAAAGTCTGGTTCCCAAACTTGGATATGTGGGGCACACTTCTTCAGCCCTTTTACATACAGTTATGGTGATACCAAAATGAGTTTCCCCTAGATGCTGGTCGAGGTTTTTGGATTGATGTCCGCTCATATCGATCCTAAGTTCCTCCATGACTTTTATCGTAAAAGGATTGATGCCTTTTGCTTCAAAACCAGCACTATACACCTCAAAGTGATCAGTAGCATACTTTCTTAGGAAGGCTTCAGCCATCTGACTCCTAGCTGCATTACCAGTACATAGGAAAATAACTCTAGTTTTCTTCATCTTATATTATTAGAAATCGGTTCTTTATTTTGTATACCAATATAGAAAAAATAGTATATATAGAAAAATGATTAAATATTAAAATTAAAATCCTTTATTATAACTAGCACTATTAAGAAATCTTCCAAGTCTGAGAATAAGCAGGCATCCTAATCATATACTAATTATTGAAGAAATACAATTATCGAAATTGATTATGTATCCATGGGTAATGTTATCAATTACTAGAATCAATAGATAATAGGGTTATTATTGACTAAAAATAGTAACGAGTCTTCAATCTATAGAAAGCTCGCTGATCACCTAGACACATTGCCAGGAGGATTCGCTCCAAGCGAGACCGGTGCAGAGATCAGGTTACTTAAAGGATTATTCACAGAGGAAGAAGCACAGCTGGCAGCACACTTAACACTAGATAAGGAAACACCAGAGACGATTGGTAAAAAAGCCAACATTTCTTTCGAGATCGCAGAAAAAAGACTTGAGAAAATGAGTCAAAAGGGACTAATTTTCTCATCCCAGCCAGAGAAAGGTAAGACATTATATCAAGCTGCGCCTTGGGTAATAGGCATATACGAG
This sequence comes from uncultured Candidatus Bathyarchaeia archaeon, assembly GCA_964559475.1. GTDB lineage: Archaea > Thermoproteota > Bathyarchaeia > TCS64 > TCS64 > RBG-16-57-9. The sequence continues at coordinate 12,579 of CAZLHX010000054.1, forward strand.
TTTCAAGTAAATCGTTTAAATAAAGAATTCTTGAAAAATTTCGATGATTATTATAGTTCGAAAGTAAAGCGATCTCGACCAGAAACCATACCTCAGATGCGTACTATTCCTATTAATCAAAGTATAGAAATGGGTCTTGATGCCCTTCCTTATGAACAGGTTCAGGAACTTGTAGAGGCGCATAATCAGTTTGCTGTGGCTCCATGTATATGCCGTCGTCACGCTAAAATGAATGGGAGAGGATGCGATGCCCTTGAAGAGAGCTGTCTAATATTCGGTGAATTCGCTGATTATTATGTAAGAACTGGAAAAGCCCGTTCTATTGACAAAGCTGAGGTCTGGGAGATCCTTGAAAAAGCTAATGAAGATAACTTGGTCTTAAACCCTACAAATTCAAAGCTTATATCTGCTATTTGCTGTTGCTGTGGAGACTGCTGTGGGATATTAAATGGATTAAAACATAATCCTAATCCCTCTGAAGCCGCTTCAAGCTCATTTATAGCAAGCTTTGACCAAGATTTATGCATAAACTGTGGCGTTTGTTTGGAGAGATGCCAGATGAACGCATTGTCCCCTGGTGATTACGGCGTTGAATTTGATTCAAATCGTTGCATCGGGTGCGGATTATGTACAAGTACATGCCCAACAAATGCATTAACACTAAAGCGCAAACCAGAGAACAAAATCAAGGAGATCCCAGATACAATGTACGAGACCTGGTACACAATTGCCAAAAAACAAGCGGCCATAAACGAGTAAATACCCAAAAATTAAATTTTCTTTTAATAATAACTTAAAATTTCAGTTTTTCTATCTTATTTTTTCCAATATGCATTGACTTGTTATGGTTATATATTCTTTAAATATTTCCAAGTTTGATCAATAAATGGGAATATAGATTGGATTTTAAAGAAGTCTTAGAGAAAAGAAGAAGTATACGTAAATACAAGGATACCCCCATACCAAAGGAAAAGATATTAGAGATCCTCGAAGCTGCACGGATCGCTCCCTCCGCAGGACATAGACAGCCTTGGCACTTTATTGTGGTACAGGATAAGGGTAAAATAAAGAAACTTGCCAAGCAAGATTGGGCAGCAGAGGCACCTGTTATGATAGTTGGTTTAGCTGATCAAGAAGCGTCTCCAGGGTGGTGTCTTAACGATCTTGGGGTAGCATTTGAACATATAGTATTAGCAGCCACAAATCTAGGTTTTGGAACTTGTTGGATGGGACAATCAAACAGAGAAGAATTGGTTAAAAACCTCCTTGACATCCCAGAAAAATATAAGGTTGTAGCGTTGACTCCAGTTGGTATACCTGATGAAACTCCATCACCCAAGGAGAGAAAATCCTTAGATAAAATTATCAGCTGGGAAACACACGGTTCCAAAATTCCATAAATTGCTATTATTTTCCCTAATTTTTGTGATTCTTTAATAGGTCTTGTTTTCGCAATAATAAAAGGAAATAAAAGATGAAATGAGAACATAAATCTACGAATTGTTATGATAAAGAAAATTGCCTACGTTGGGATTGCGGTTAAAGATATTAAACAGGCAAGGGATGATTTCACGGATAAACTGGGCTCAGAGATCATTAGAATAGGTGAGAGTGATATCGATAAAGTGAAAAACACTTATCTGAGTCTCGGTGAGGACGTATTCGAGTTAATGGAACCCCATGCACCTGACAGTCCTGTAGCTAGGTTTATGGAGAAACATGGTGAAGGAGTACAGTACATTGGACTTGAAACAACTGATCTTGATGATACAGTTGCAAAGTTGAGAGATGAGGGAGTGAGATTTACTTCTGAGAGCCCTGTTGAGTATCCTAATGGTAGTAGATGGGCTTTTATTCACCCTAAGGAGATGTATGGAGTCTTATTTGCTCTCATTGAAAACCCGGTTTAAGGATCCATAATTTTATCCTGACTTTTCAGTATTAGATAGAGGATGAGGTTAAATTGCGAAAAGGACTGAGATTTGATCTTCGTAAAGAGGAGATTATAGCAGGTAAGGGAGTAATAGCTACGAATCACCCCCTTGCTAGCACCGCGGGAATAGAGATCTACGCTAGTGGTGGGAACGCCTTTGATGCTGCCATTGCCAGTCTCTTTGCCCTGACGGTGGTAGAGCCCATGATGGTTAGTGTTTTTGGGGCTGGATTTTTCGTAATTCGAGATGCTCAAAGTGGAAAATTAGAGACCGTAGACAACTATGCCAAGGCGCCCCATGCTGCCACAGATACTATGTATGAGATGGTGAAAGAGAGAAAACCTGGGCAGAACATATTTGAGACGGTGGGAAAAAAGAACCTCTTGGGTCCGTTGGCTGTTGCTACGCCAGGTACATTGAAAGCTTGGGAATATATCAACGAAGAGCATGGTAATCTAGACTTAGGTACAATTATTGCTCCTGCTATTAAACTCGCAAGATATGGATACAAATCCAGTCCTTTCATGAATTATATTACAGAGTACTGTCAAGAAGACCTGAGAAAATATCCGGCCACAGCAAAAACTTACCTGCCCTTGGGCAAGCCGATTCAACCAGGTACACACATCGAATTACATGAGTACGCAGAAACTCTAGAGGAAATCGCCAGTCAAGGTTCGGACACCTTATATCATGGAAAAATTGGTAAGAAAATTATTGATTATATGGAAGAAAATGGGGGTATTTTGAAAATGGAAGACCTAGAAGAGTACAAGATCATTAAGAGAAACCCCCTCCACGGAACCTACAGGGAAGATTATGAAGTATTTTCCATGGCTCCTGGAAGCAGCGGGGGAACACACATTATTCAGATGCTAAACATATTGGAGTCCTTTGATCTGAATAAGATAGGTTTCGGTTCCTTGGAGTACCTCCACTTGATGGCTGAGACCCTTAAGATTGCTTTCGCTGACCGTCAGAGATATATGGGAGACCCCTCCTCCGTGGATATTCCTCTAGAAGGCTTACTCTCAAAAAAATACGCAAATGTGAGAAAACAAGATATTAATAATGAAGCAAAATCTTACTCACCGGGTTATCCCTTCCGTTATCAAACCGAGAGTGCAAATACCACTCATGTCTCCGCTATGGATAGTGATGGAAATGTTGTGGCGGCTACTCAGACTATTAACGGAGCTTTTGGTTCAATGGTTACAGTCCCAGAAAACGGTATTTTACTAAACAACTGCATGGCTTTATTTGATCCAAGACCTAATAGAGCTAACTCGGTGGCAGGTGGTAAAAGAATGCTTAGCTCAATGTCTCCAACTATAGTACTGAGAAAAGGAGAGCCATATCTTTGTATAGGGACTCCCGGTGGTTTACAGATATTTCCAAGCGTGACCCAGGCAATCGTGAACATTATAGATTTTAAGATGAGCATTCAAGAGGCAGTTGAGGCGCCCAGAATATGGACTATGGGAATCAAGGGTACACCCGGCGAGAAGTTGATAGTGGAAGAAGGTTTTCCTGAGGAGATAAGTGAAAAACTTCGAGATAGAGGGCATGATGTATTCACTGTCTACAGGGTGGCTGGAGGAATGAATGGAGTGCTCCGAGACGAGCGGGGTAGGTTACATGGAGGTGCATGCTGGAGGTCAGATGGAACCCCGATGGGAATATCAGGAGGACAAACAAAACCAGAACTACTTAAGCCAAATCCACCATATTAAAACAGCCATAAATTTAAACACATTTTACATTATCAATAATCTGGTTGAAATGCCTGAGTATAAGTTCCCTGAAGAGATGGAATGGACTGATCCTCCAAGAGGGTACTATATAAGTGAAGTAAAGGAAAAAGTACTTCACGTTAATCCAGATACTGGAGCAAAAATCGCCTTGGTGAAAGCTCCGGTTGGAGTGATGGATAAACTTCACAAACATACTGAAGCGAATCAGTTTACACTAGTATTGACTGGAGATAGGAAGTGGACCTTTGGTTATACACCTAAGGGTGAAGTACACGGAGGATCGGAAGTCAAGGAAGAAGTAATCGGATTATTCATATGGGATGGACCACCCAAGCCTGAAGTAGTGGAGTAATTATATAACCCATAATTTTATTTTCAGTTTCTGATAACTAGTATTAGAGGTTTTCAAGCGAGTCAGAAGTATAAGACGGATATTAGAATTATTCCCATACCTGAGGAATATATTGAGAGTTTTCATAGCTGTCTTGATTCAGTAGCTCGTGAGAGGATATATCTGGCTGGGGTAAAAGCCCCTCCTCTAGAATCAACTCGTGAATTTATACTAGGAAATATTCGGGATAACATTTCCCAATTTGTTGCTCTTGATGGTGAAAGAGTCGTTGGATGGTGTGATATAAGACCAAAGAGGGGAGAAGATTTCTCTCATTATGGCATTTTAGGTATGGGAGTTTTGAAGGAATACTGAAGACTGGGAATAGGTACAAAATTATTGGATAGTGCTATAGATGCAGCGAAGGATTTTGGAATGGAAAAGATCGAGTTAGAAGTCTATACCTCTAATATACCTGCAATTAAGCTATATGAGAAAAGGAGATTTATCCTTGAAGGGATTAAGAAGCTCGAAAACTCGACGGAGAGTACTTCGACTTAAAAATAATGGCATTGTTCATATAACCATAATCTTTTCACTTATTTGGTTACATTATTATTATGATTGATTGTCATTTACATATCGCAGAACCACCTAATGATGATACACAGTTATCAAGAGTCAACATAGACGGAACGGTTACAAAGTGGTCCGGTACCAGAGAGGATGCTTCTCTCAAGAATCTTAAACTAGTTATGGAAAAAAATCAAATCGAGCAAGGTGTAATAATGGGATTAGAGGGAATAATCTCAAACAAGCATCTCGGGAAAATTACAAGAGAAGAGAAAAATCTTTATGGATTTGCATGGATTGAAGATCCTAAAAAACCTGAGTCAATATTCGAACTTGAAGAAGCTGTAAAACGAGATGGACTAATCGGTTTAAAACTTCATCCAAGTCTACATAATTTCGTCCCATCAGATTCAGCCATTGTTCCCTTAATAGAAAAAACAGTAGAACTGAAAATTCCTATACTTATCCACGTTTATCCTTGGCCACCAGGGTTTTATTTTAACAATCTTCCATATCACATCGATATACTGAAGAAGAGAGTACCAGAAGCGGTTATTATAATCGGGCATATGGGACACTTAAATTATAATGACATGTTAATCCTTACCCGACAAGAAGGAATATTTGCTGAATCTTCATGGGGCTTAACATTAATGGCAGAACTAAATGGTCTTGACTATTGCTCCAAGTTTATTCGAAGAATCGGTTCCGAGAATCTATTATTTGGATCTGACTGGTTTGGACCAAATGGAGAAATGGAAAGACAGCTCTCGCTTATAGATAAGCTTGATTTATCAAATCATGAAAAAGACTCGATCCTCGGAGAAAATACCTCAAGAATATTAAACATTTAACCTTAGCCTTTGGACGTTTACATATAATCTGGTAACTGAATAACCCAGGATATTCTTTAGAGTTCAAACCCAGAATTAGATACCCAATTTTACATACATGTAAATATACAATATAGAATGGTGGAGAATTTACTTACCACATTGTTGTACCAGCAGTTACATTAATGTCTTGACCTGTGATATTTGATGATTCGTTAGAGGCAAGGAATAATGCTAAACGGGCGACGTCATCGTGCGAGATCAATGCTTCCATATATCCTTCTTCTCTAAGATATTTGCCTAGAAGAACACCACTTTTCCTCATTTTATTATACCGCCTTCTAACCTCATCCTTATCAAAAGATTTGCCCATGTAGTGTGCTAAATCTCTTAGAACCTCAATATTTCGCTTCCCTCCAGGATTTCCAGGGCATATCGCGTTTACCGTAATATTGAAAGGACCGAGTTCCAAGGCAAGGACTCGGGTAAACCCAACTATATCCATCTTGGAGGTAGCATAAGGAGTTCGATAAGGGTAAGGATTTTTAAAAACAACAGAACTCATATTCAGTAGATTCGCAAGTGTTTTTTCGGTGAAGGTTTTATCTATTTGTTTTG
>CAZLHX010000055.1:0-18395 GCA_964559475.1 uncultured Candidatus Bathyarchaeia archaeon
TACTTGCTATTACAAAATCAAGGTCTTTTAACAAACTATTGGGTAAATCTAATTTACCTTCTGAGTCTATTTCAACTTCAGTACCTGATAGGATTCTGAATTCAAGTTCTTCATTTAGCTTGTCAATCTCCTTCTGTCTTTCTCTATAATCCTCAACTGTTAATCCCTGTGCGATAGCAAGTGTCTTACTATGATCAGTAATAGCTATGTACTCATATTTCATTTCTATTGCTCTCTCGGCTATATCTTTGATAGAGTGATTGCCTTCACTCCATTTACTATGTGTATGTAAGTCTCCCTTCAAGGAATCATAGGGTAAAAGATTGGGGAGCTTATTTTCTCTTGCAGCTTCGATCTCACCGCGATCGGTTCGCAACTCAGGAATAATGTATCTGAGCCCTAGGGTTTGGTATATCTCTTCCTCTGTTTCTCCTGCTATAGTTTTCTCGCTGTCTCTATCTATTAATCCATATTCGCTAAGTTTCCAATTATTATCTAAAGCAATATTTCTTAATTTGATGTTGTGAGCTTTGTTACCCGTAAAATATTGTAAAGCTGCACCGTAGGTCTCTTGTTCAATCATCATTAGATCAGCTTGAACACCATTTTTGAGTATGACAGTGCTTTTTCTCTCGCCTCTTGAAAGAACCACATCTACTTTTTCTATATTCGTAAAAAATTATATTATTTCGTTCGATTTTCCTTCAATAGCAATCAGGATATCTATATCCCCTATGGTGGCTTTACGTCTTCTAATTGATCCAGCCAGATTGACTCTTTTGATACCTTTTCTATTTTTTAGGATCTCTACAATCTCTTGAGCGTCTTTGAACTTGTAACCTAGTAAGAATCTTTTCTGGTGACTCCGATGCATCTTAATATTTCTTAGAATATCCTGTTCAGATTTTTTACCAAATCCCTCCAGTTCTCTAATCTTCTTATTTTCTGCCGCTTTCTCAAGTTCATCAATACCCGTTATCTCAAGTTCTCTGTATAGCTTCTGAGCAGTCTTTGAGCCAATGCCCTCGATCTCCATTAACTCCCTTAATCCTTCATGTACATCTTCACGGAGACATTCAAGGTATTCAATACTACCTGTCCTCAGATACTCTATAATTTTCTCAGCAATACTCTCTCCAATTCCAGGGATCTCATCCAGCTCATCTCGCTCAAACACGTTTTCAATGGGCTCACTATGCGTCTCAATTGTACCAGCTGCTCTTCGATATGCTCTAGGCTTCCACTCTACACCTTTAATCTCCAAGTAATCTGCGATCTCATATAGCAGTTCAGCAACTTCACTATTCTTCATTCTAACTCTCTTTCATTTTAACTATCTCAGATGTAGTTGTAACTTGCTCAACAGATTTATCTGGTCTCCAAAGAATAAATCTGGGAAACCTTAATCCTAAACCTCTTTCCTTTTCAGGATCCCAATTACACGTATGTACCGGGCTCACTGTTAATTCACTGCCTTTAACCTCAAGAACATACTTGGGAATAAACCAGTGATCGGGTTCAACATTATATGTTGCTCGGAGCCTGGCGGGCTTTCTATCAACTTCAGCATCTGAGAGCTTCTCAGGAAGTTTTTCTAACTGTTTATCTGTGAATCCTGTCCCAAGTTTACAGACCGTCTCGTATGTATCGTCTTCATGGTTGTATGATGCGCAAAGAAGAGATCCATATGTTCCCGCTCTCTTTCCTTTTCCTGAATATGAGCCAACGACGACAAGATCTAAAGTATCAGATAGTTCACTGGCATAGCTTGGTTTCCATTTTATCCAACTCCACTCTCTTGCTCCCGCACGGTAGTAACTATTGGGTGATGTGGATTTACAAATTACGCCTTCTAGTCCTCTATTTATACAATTCTGAAAATATTCGTCTATCTCATCTATACTATCTGTTAATATTCGATTAGTTGGTGAGATATAATCATGTTCATTTACTATCTGGTGTAGTTTTTTTGTTCTTTCTGTGTAGTTTTTACGTAAGTAGCTGCTTCCGTTTAAGTATATTAAGTCAAATACCATATATTTTACTGGGATTTTCTCAGCATATTCTTCTACGTCATATTTCCTTCGACGATTCATTATTTTTTGAAATGGATGATATTCGTCTTCACTGAAATCATATGCTACAGCTTCACCATCTAATATAGCTGAATCTGCTTTTACATATTTTCTGACATTCTTAACTATTTCCGGGAACTGGTGAGTAACTTCATTCAATCTTCTGCTGTAAAGCCTTACATTTTCTCTATCCTTATGGGCTTGGACTCTCTCTCCATCATATTTTTCCTCTACAGATATTTTTTCAGAATCTATCTTTTCTCTGATTTCAGATAGTGCGTCAACTCTTTGAGCTTGCTGGGGTCTTAAGGGTCTGTTGATAGTTACTCTTATCCGTTTGACTCCGTCAAGGCCACTTTTTGCCAGTATTTTTGTTACATAACCAATATCTGATGATACATTATACGCGTGTTCTAGAGGTAGGCGCTTATCTTTTGATCCGAGGAAGGAAGCAGCTAAAGCATCAAGTACAGTCATGTCCCCCACACCTAGTCTCATTTGTCCAAGTACAAGTCTGATTAGATATTTTCTAGAGTATGGGTTGGCAAAAGATAGCATGGCGGCGAGGTTTTTTTCATGATTTCCTGGCTTTTTTCGCCACTCGTGGTCGCTATTTTCATTAAACCTTCATGAACCTTTTTTATGTTTAGCTCTTCAATTTTAAAGTACTCACTGAATTTTTTTTCAGGCTCGTAATTAACCTCAGCAACCAGATTTCCAAGGTCTCCCAGATCTTGGAGCCTTCTATCTATCTCAGCTTCCTCAAGATTAAAAGCGAGGGAAATACTTGATTTCGTCATTTCCTCCCCCATACCTAGCTGGATGTCTTTATAGCCTGCAGTGATATCCCCAACTAAGAAATAGCTTATACTATCAACTTCATCTGTTTCCTGAAATAACTCAGCAAGGATGCTGATCATCTCATTGCGTTTCGTTGTTTCCTCCAGTCTACGAAAATAATTACAGAGGGTTTTGAATTGCAAACTAGACACTAGTATTGAAACTGTGGGGGTTTCAATAAACCTTAGTAGTTAGGTCCTGAAATATCCTTTACCCCAGAGATCTTCCCACTTTTTTTCTCCAAGAACTACCAATGCCTCGTTTACAGTCAGAATTGGCCGGTTAACTCCTTCAACTCCATCTATAGATAACCGGGGACAAGCTGTGTTTATGAAGGCTTCTGGCTCTGCAAAATTATTCAAGTGATCAGCCCTAACTTCGTTTAGGTAAATAATAACTGCAGTTACGTTCTTTTTTCTGAATTTTTTCTCTAATTTTAAAGCTGCCTCGAAATTTTTTTGACCCGGTTTACTAGAAACTAGTATACCTAGGTTTTTTACTTGTTTAGTCGTTTCAATTGATGCCATGCGTTTTTTAGCTATCAGCATCAAATCCTGTTCAGACAAAGTGGAGATTTTTGCGCTAAAGGGATCAGCTATGACAACTGGCTTTCCTGTACTCATAATAAGTCCAATTGGGTGAAACCTGCCGCCTCCGATATACAGAAAACCATCAACTTGGTCTGCTATATCCTCAGCACCCATGTAATAGCATCCAAGTATCTGCCCGGGAAATGGGGTTTTTTCCCCTTTTGTACTCGTAAAGGGTATGAATCCTCTATCCTCTAATTCCAGCTGAATATCATTAATTTGGTGGACGTGTTGGATTGTTGTTACAATCCCTATTCTTTCCCATTTTTCAATCTCAGATTCAGCAGCATCTATCATGGCTATTGTATCAATATCTATCTCAGCATGAACAAATAGAACTGGAACCTTATACTCCTTTATCATATCACTATGTCCATAATGGATTAAAAGATCAGCATCCAGTTCTTTTGCTTGAGTTAATGCAAGATCACAAGATCCATAACAACTGTCCCCTGACAGAAATACATGGGAACCTGTAGATAGTGTAATAGCTTTTACAATCTGGTATGCGAATGGGCGCATACCGTCCGGTAATTGGAGAAGTATCTGTCTTGCATTACGTTTCTGAATTTCTTTTACAACGCGTTCTAGTTCCAAGTGATACAAAATACTTCACATAGATATGGAGGATGGTTATAAATAAGGGATTAATTTAGAGAGTGCTCAAATATTCTGCACTTTACTGGCAACTTTGCCGCCGCTCTTCGAAGTGCTTCTTTCCCATTTTCAACGTTATTCTCATTTAACTCGACTATGATAATTGGGTTATTTTTTTCTATTCGTGCAACCATTGCTGTTGGCTTGCCATAAGCTTTTTTCATTCCTTCTTGGAATCGGTCAGCCTGGGCAACATTTACTCTTTTATGTTCCCTCACGATATTATGGGGAAAGGGTATGATTTTAAGCATAAAGTTCTCTTTACCAACCATCTTTTCCATGTATCTGTTAGCCGCTATTCTGGCTGATTCTAAGGCGTTATGTCTGATCTGAATATCTTTTATATTTATCAATTCCACTCTGCGGTTAAAATCTCGCGTCGTATTACCCATGGTGAATTTAACTATTTTTGAACCAGGAATGCCGCCCATGTATTTTTTTTGAGTGTAAGGCATGTTATCTTTATGCTTGAAGGTGCTGGCTTTCATTTTCTTCACCTTTTTAGCTGGCAAGATATTTAAAAAGTTAGTGTAAAGACTTAATCAGATTTTCTAAGCTGGCCTGGTGAAAATGTTATACTTCTCATCCTCACTGAGTTCTTTCAATACCCTTCGCACGATTAATTTAACAGGATCACTGAGATTGATTCTATCCTTTAGGTCTTCAAAATTCTCAAAGGGAACTCTTTCCCGGAGTTCAATTATCTGATACATTAATCTTTTTCCTATCCCGGGTAGGAGCTCTAAACTGTGCATCCTTGGTGTTAAAGGAGGACTAGTATTAATGAACTCGATGAAACGTTCCTCATTATCTAGTACAATTTTTTCTATTACCGTTGGGAGTTCTGCCTTGGCAGAGCTTGTTAGATCATCATACTTTATTCTCGAAAGTATATGATCTACTTTTGCCCTGTCTCCCTTTCCAACGTAAATTCTATCCCGGATATTATATTCTGCATCTTTCTGGGGAGAAGCCTCAAGTAAGGTGAAATAAGACTCACCCACTAATTGGAGTATTCCTGTTACGGAGCGGCTTGTCCTAGGCATACCCGGTCTGCCATGAGGCAAATAATCTAAGACATAAGCGTAATCTTCATACTTTTTAGATTCTTTATACAATATTTGTTCACTCCGCAGCTATACAGGTATTTATTCCGCAACCCGATATTTGTCTATTATCCCTAGAATTCTATTCATAGTGTCTTCAGCGATAATCCGCTGTCTTCCCAAAAAGGTTCTCAACTCTGGAACTGTCTCTGGCATACAGTTAGTTATCTGGACGGCTAACCCTCTATCAATCTGAGTCTCCTGTACTAGTTCTTCTACCAGTTCTTTTGCAGATTCACTGTCGAATTTGCTGAATCTATTTGTGTACTCAAGTACACGTCTTTGAAGGGGATCAAGTTCCTCTGCTTTATCTAGAAGAAGTTTTCGCGCCTCTGCTATCGTAATCTCCTTCTTTTTATGTACAGACATGTTTACTCTTCCATATGTTTTCTTAGATGTTCAGGTCTAGCAATTATAGTCTTTACTGTCTTACGTTGAGGGATCTCTAGAACATAGGCTCTCCCTCTTTTACTCACCACATTTGCAACTTTTCCTTGGAAACGTTTGTGAGGCATTCCCTTGTGTATAGCTGGATCAATGTTTATCACTACTTTTTCTCCAACTTTATACTCAGTGAGTAATCTGGTTAATGGTAGTTTTCCCTTGTTTCTGACTTTTTTAGTCAGAACAGACCTGCTTTTTCTTCTCTGTCCCTTGCTTTTTCCCATTTTATTTACCTCAAATTGAAGGGCATCTGGCGCCTCATCCTTCGGCTTCCCTTCATTTGTTTAAGCATTTTCCTCATAGTATTATACTGTTTTATAAGTTCTCTTACTTCCTTCTCATCTGTTCCACTGCCTCTGGCAACTCGCTGGATTCTGCTCCTATTAAGAACTTTAGGGTCATCTTTTTCCTCCGGCGTCATCGACTGGATGATCACTTTCCATTTCTCGAGCCTTTCTTCTGCATTCTCAAGCTCTTCAGCTGGCATCTGATAGCTGAATCCTGGAATCATACTAAGCACTTTTTGAAGGGGACCCATGTTTTGCATGGCTTCGAACTGATTATACATGTCTTGAAGATTTAACTTTCCACTTAGCATAGCCATAACATCTTTCTCACTGATTGGAGCCTCTGCTTCTCTTACTTTTTCAACAAGTCCTTCAATGTCCCCCATTCCCAGAAGTCGACCTATAAATCTACTAGGGATGAATGGCTCAAGGTCCTCTATTTTCTCTCCAGTCCCTATGAACTTTATTGGAGCCCTTGTTGCTGCCACGCTGCTTAAAGCTCCTCCTCCTCGAGCAGTACCATCAAGCTTGCTAACAATAATACTCCCCACATCCGTAGCCTCATTGAAAGCTTGTGCTTGGGCAGCAGCCTGTTGACCTATGGTACCATCAAGAACAAGAATTATCTCTTTAGGTTGAACTGCATGCTCAATTTCCTGCATTTCACGTATGAGTTCTTCTTCTTCTTTATGACGTCCACTGGTATCCAGTATTACTACTTCCTGGTCATTAAGCTGCTTAATGCCACGTTTGGCTAAATCAGCAGGATTTTTAGCATCGGGCTCACCATAGAAGTCCACGTTAATTGATTCAGCTAGCATTTTTAACTGGTTATAAGCTCCAGGTCTGAAGGTGTCAGCGCATATTATTCCTACTTTGTATCCTCTTTTTTGGAAGTATCTGGCTAGTTTTGCGCTTTGAGTCGTCTTTCCACTTCCTTGGATCCCTACCATCATGAGGATATTTTGTTTTCCTGGCTGTATTTTGAGTTCTTGAGGTTTTTCTCCCACAAAATTGGTTAGTTCATCATATATTACCTTAATCAGATGTTCCCTGCGACTAATACCTGGAGGAAGCTCCTCATCAAGTGCTCTAGTCTCTATTTGTTTTGAGAGTTCCATGACTAGTTGAACATTAACATCGGCTTGTAGCAGTGCTCTTTGAAAATCTTTTATCAGTTCCTTTACTAGAGCTTCATCTACTATAGGTGCTTTGAGCACCTTCTGAATTGCATTATACAGGTTGCTACCTAGTTTCTCTAGTACCATGAAATCAGCTCTTTGTAATGTATCCACTGGCGTATAATGTAAACGTTATGCGAGATTAAAGAAAAGTTTCCAAAAAATATACAAAAACTAAAAGCAAGCAAATGATGTATTTCTATAATATGTGAAATAGAGGAGATCTTTATGGATATAAGCGAAAAACGTTACACAAGGTACTATGCACCCAAGAGCTTAATGGTTTTAAGGGGTCCAAGAGGTGAACCAAAAAAAGGATCTAGATGGATCTTAGCTGACAATCATGGATATGCGGAAACAGTTTATCTAGAAGATCAAAAAGCCATAAATTCTAACACATTCTATATTGAAAACCTAGAGATAAAAACACAGCTAAGAAAAAAAGGCTATGGAAGACTCCTTTTTTCTAAAATAGAGCAGTTTGCAAAGAATATAGGAGCCAAATGGATCCAAATTGACTCTGAAACTGAGGCTGTAGGGTTTTGGGAAAAAATGGGTTTCAATGAAACAGATAAAGAATTTTACAGTAACAAGATTAATATGGTAAAAAAAATCTAACCAAACAGGTAGTTTTTAAGATACAAACTATATCTAAGTTCTAGAAAATGGGTAAAAAACTAGTAAAAAGTGAAAGTGATATTAGAAAAGGAATGATGCTTCCCAATCAGCATGATATCCTAGGCATAGTCACAAAAAACCTAGGGTACACTCGCTTTATGGTTAAATGCCAGGATGGAAATGTACGTCAGACCCGGGTACGAGGAAAAATGAAGAAACGTAACTGGGTAAGAGAAGGAGATGTTGTCCTAGTCTCCCCATGGGAGTTCAATTCTGATGAGAAAGGAGACATAATATTTAGATACACTCAAAACCAGGCTCTCTGGCTTAGGGAACAAGGTTATTTAAAAATAGATTAAATTTCTAATATTCTTTCAAAGACTACTATTGCAGTTTTGGAACTTATATACTAGTGTTAACTAGGATTCAAAACGAATCGTAATAGTTGATTAACAAAAAAAATCTAAAAGGAAAGAAGTGATTTTAACTCATTTACTCTGTCTTCTGGAATCGGCATTAATGGTTTTCTAGGTATACCTGGGTTATAACCTAGTTTTTTTAGAACTGCTTTGATTGCAGCAATCTGAGGATTCTCTCTAACAAGCACCTTATTCACAAAACTTGCCTTATTTTGATATTTTCCTGCTGCATCAAGATTTTTTTCTTTAAACGCCTTTAATAAAGATACACAATCTCCCGGAATTACATTAGCAACAGCGACTATCGCTCCCTTTCCACCAAGCATCAATGTTGGTAAAATCATGTCCGCGGAACCTGATAATGGACTAATTTTATTCTCACATAATCTAATTATCTCCGCCATATTACCTGGATTACCACTACTATCTTTAACCGCAACAAGATTACTGCACTCCTCAGCGATCGAGGAAACGACAACTGGATTTATACTGTAACCTGTGAACTTGGGCACATTATACAAAATGACAGGTATATCAACTGCATTTAAGACATCTATAAAGAAGTGTTGAATTTCAATATCAGTCGGTTTGAAGAAGAATGGGGTTGTAATTAATGCAGCTTCAGCCCCAGCGTTAAAAGCATCCTGGGTGAGTTGTATAGTTTCACGTGTACTCATGGATCCAGTACCAGCAAATACCTTAACTCGATTATTCCCTTTCTCTACAATGTACTCAATAACTCGTGTTTTCTCTTCTCTGTTCAGATAAGGGCCTTCACCAGTACTGGCGTTTGCAACTATCCCCGAAATACCGCTATTAATCCAAAATTCAACGAGATTACCAAGAGCGTCAAAATCAATCTCACCATCTTTATCAAAAGGTGTTACGTTTGGTACATAGATTCCTTCAGGCTTCATACAATAGGAATATATAAACAGGGTTTTAATGGTTCCCGAAAAATGATTTTTATAACAGCGTTACATCCATGAAAACTGAATGAAGCATCTCGAGAACTACCCTGCGGGTGTACCAATAAACATAAAGTATCCCAAGATGCCTCTATACGAGTTCTGGAAAAACAGCGCCCGCAAGTTTCCAGAAAGAGACGCCCTTATCTATTTTGGAGCTCGTTATACCTACTCCAAAATATGGGAACAAATACAGAGCTTCGCAAAAAATTTACAAAAAATAGGGGTAAAAAAGGGAGATAATATTGGAATTATTCTACCTAATTGCCCTCAATTTATCATCTCCTACTATGCTGCACATATGTTGGGAGCAACAGTTGTAGCAATAAATCCCTTAATGCCTCCAGAAGAAATAGAAAGAGAAATTAATCATACAGAATGCATCATCCTGATTGTTCTTGACAGGCTTTTAGATAGAATTCCAGAACAAAACATAAGATTAATCATAGTTGAAGCCGCTTACTATGCACCCCCTTTTACAAGAATTATTAGCCGTATTAAGTATCGTAATATCAGAATACCTGAAAAATCTGTACGTTTTGAAAAAATGGTTGAAGGACCACCAATCAAAGAACTAGTTGATATAGATCCCAAAGAGGATGTAGCCATGATAATGTTCACAAGTGGAACCTCAGGTCAACCTAAGGGAGTTATGTTGACTCATTATTCCTTAATGGCTAACGCTCTTCAGAGTTACTACTGGTTGAGGGGATGGGGTTATAGCACTAAACCACAAAAAGCAGGATACCCGATCATCCTATGCGCTATGCCCTTTTTCCACAGCTATGGTTTAGTTGTCCTGAATGAGGCTGTAAGTTTTGGATGTACTCTGGTCTTACTACCTAATCCTACAATAGAGTCCATCCTTAAAGCAACCGAGAGATATAGTATTACACATTTTCCAGTAACGCCAAGAATTGTAAAGCAAATTTTGTTACACCCAGATATAAAAAAATATGATCTGACTTCTCTAACGACCACTAGTTCAGGAGGAGCACTAATTCCAGTTGAGGATTTAAAGAAATTTGAGGAAATCACAGGAACCCGCATGTATCAAGGATATGGATTAACTGAGGCTGGACCAAGTGTTTGTGCTACACCAGTTGAAGGAAGACCAAACTACGCCAGCACAGGATTGGCTTATCCAGATACAAGAGTAAAGATAATGGATCTTCAGATTGGCGAAATAGAGATGCCCCCAGGGGATATCGGGGAAATTGTAGTCCAAGGACCCCAGATTATGAAAGGTTATTGGAAGGACTCAGAGACTACTGAGAAAACACTCAAAGATGGCTGGCTATACACAGGAGATATAGGGTATCTCGACGAGAATAATTACTTATACATTATAGGTCGTAAGAAAGAAAGCATTTTTGCTAGGGGTCACACAATATGGCCTACAAGGGTAGAAAAGGTCCTCAATAGTCATCCCAAAATTGAAAATTCTGTAGCTTTTGGTGTTCCAGATCCCTTAAGATGCTCAACAGATATTAGAGCTGGCGTAAAATTAATAGATGATGTCAGAGCTACTCCCCAGCTTGAGAAAGAATTATTGACTTATTGTCAAAAAAAGCTACAGGAATACGAGGTTCCAACAAGAATATTATTTTGGGATGATCTACCAATGACGCCAATGGGAAAAATTGATAGACTAAAATTGTTAAATAACGTTAATAATAAAATAAAAGAACTGATGCAGGAATCAAAGATTCCTAAAGATTACCCTAATCTGCAAACATAATTGTTGCAGAACTTGGATAATCCTCTACAATCTTTATAACTAGTTCACCAAGAGATTCCAATCTAGCATCTCGTTTATTATGGATTGAGCCATACGATATTAGATTCAATTCTCTCAGAATACGTGCATTCAGTTTCAGTGTAGATAAGGGAATATCGTACCTTTCTGATAAACTCGAGAGCAAGCTTGTCAGGCTTCCTTTTTCGTTCTCAGCTATCGCGTTTAAGACTATAAGCTGATTATCATTTAAGGTACGTAAAATCAGTTTACGGAGATCATTTACTCCGTTCGAAGATATTGGTGGTGATGCACATCCATCACAAAGGATTAAATAAACATATTCTGTTTTAAATCCTTTGGTTTATCTATTGTTATTCCGTGTATGCAAAATGATAGCATCGGAAATTCACAGTACTTACAAATAGTAGAATAATCTATAAATTTCTTGGAAGATATGACTTAGTTACCATCCCATATCAAAAACTTGAAAGAATGGTGGCTGAACGAGGAATGCTAAGATTTGGCACGATCACATTTTATGATGAGAATCAAGAAGAAATTGCTTTGTATAGAGTTCCTAAAGATCAAATTGAAAAATTTATTGACAGTCTCAAACAAGCATTAAACATGATTGCAGTTGAACCGATCTCAATTAAAAGATCTAAAGAAATTGGAGGACGTATGAACTGGGAATTTAAAAAACCTTCAGAAATGGTATTTAGATCTAGCACATATTTAGAACAGCAAAAAGCACTCCCACAAACACCAAGTCAGAACCATAATCTAATAATTCTTAAACCTCTTAAAAATTCAAGAGAAGGTATGTGTTTAGCTCGTCTGTATTAAGGCATTATTTCGCTTTTTTTCAACGTGAATTTTACTGTGGTTAACAGGAATTGGGCAAAAATAGCTCATTAGAAATTATATTTTTATCACCTATATTTTACAAGCTAAACACATACAAGAGAAGATGTTTTTAAAACCTGTAATCGTTATTCATAATCGATCAAATTGAAAGGAACAGCTTATCAATGGATAAACGAAAACGAAGAAAAAATCATTGAATGGAGTGACAAAGTCTGGGAGTTCGCAGAACTAGGTCTCCTAGAATATGAAACGTCAAAATATCTCTCGAGTATTATTGAAAAATCTGGGTTTGAAGTAGAGAGAGGCGTAGCAGACCAACCGACCGCTTTCCTAGCAGAATGGACAAATGGAGAAGGTCCGGTTATCGGAATTTTAGGAGAGTTAGATGCACTGGCAGGGTTAAGCCAAAAAACAGTGCCATGGAAAGAGCCACTGGAAGAAGGCGCCCCTGGACATGGATGTGGCCATAATATCTATGGCGCAGGGGCAGTGGCAGCAGGTATAGCCCTAAAAGTAACTATGGAAGAGAATAATATTCCTGGAACTATCAAAGTTTATGGATGCCCTGCAGAGGAAACTCTGGTAGGTAAAGTCTGGATGGTAAGGCATGGCCTATTTGATGATGTTGACGCAGTCTTAGCACACCACCCTGGAAGTAGTAATACAGCTAGCACTGGTAGTAGTAATGCAATGAATAGTTTCAAGGTGCATTTCCATGGTAGAA
This sequence comes from uncultured Candidatus Bathyarchaeia archaeon, assembly GCA_964559475.1. Taxonomy (GTDB): domain Archaea; phylum Thermoproteota; class Bathyarchaeia; order TCS64; family TCS64; genus RBG-16-57-9. Next base: position 12,518 of record CAZLHX010000055.1, read on the forward strand.
CTGCTCATAGTGCAGGTGACCCTGAGAATGGTATCAGTGCACTGGATGCAGTAGAGTTGATGAGTAATGGTGTCAACTTCATGAGGGAGCATATAATAGAGAAAGCAAGGGTTCACTATATTCACGAGGAGACCGGTGGGCAGCCCAACGTTGTTCCAGCATATGCTAGAACTTGGTATTATGTCCGTGCACCTGAGCGTTCACAAGTAGAAGAGATCTACAAGTGGGTACTGGATATAGTAAAGGGTGCAAACCTTATGGCAAGAACCAATAGTGATTTAGAGTTCCTTACAGGATGCTATAACAAGCTACCAAACAAAATTTTAGCAGATCTAGTAGTTGAACAGATGAGAGAGATCGGGGCTCCCACACATACGGAAGAGGAACTCAAATTTGCTGAGAAAATGGCTGAAACCATAGATATAGACAAGAAAATGAATAGCTTACAGAAATCAAATCGTCCAGGATGGGAGGAATTACGAGATGTACATTTTGATGAAAGAGTATTAGATGATTATAGAGAGGGGATGGTGGGCGCCGGAAGCACTGATGTGAGCGATGTTAGCTGGGTTACTCCAACAATCGAGTTCAGTACAACTTGTTCTATGCTAGGTACACCGGGACATAGCTGGCAATATGTAGCACAAAATGGCATGAGCATAGGACATAAAGGGCTAATTTTCAGTACAAAGGTTCACGCGGCGACCGCCTTAGAGTTGCTTACCAAACCCGATCTACTTCAGAAAGTGAAAGATGAATGGCAGGAAAGACTTAGAGGTAGAGAGTATAAACCTCCAATTCCTTTAGATCTGAAACCTCCATTGGATCAGCTTAAGAAAAAATCATAAAATCTATTTTTAACCAATTTTTTATCAGAGATTCTTCCATGAATTTTAATAAAGAAAATATCCCATACTATTCAAGTTGAATGAGCCAAATATCTTAATCGTGATTTCGGTCATCATGGCTGCTGGGCATTTCTTGATATTTAGGCTTGCCTTCGATGAAGAGTTCGAACGTAGATTCTTATCTTACCAGGAAAGAGCAAAACAACATCTACTTAGTGATAACCAGGAGTTTGTATCCACAATGAAGGGTATACTTGAGTTGGATCCAGAAGCTGTTGAAAAAACTGGTTATGGAGAACAATGGAAGCAGCGATTAGATATTATCGAAGAGATGAAAGCAGAGAGGGACAAAGTTGAGGGAAAAATATACCTAGTTTACATAGTACTAATCGCCTCAGTCCTCTCATCATCAATTTCTTTTCTCATACCCGAGGGTATTGCTCTGCTTTACGGATACACATTCTATGTCACGAGTATAAGCTGGTTGCTCCTAATGCTTGCATTATTAATAATTATCTACCTCTTACTACAACAATATCTATTAGAGAGACATCTATCTGACCCAAAATACATAGAAAAAAGAGAGGGAAGAAAATTAACATCTTAGGGTGACAATACTCTAGGAATGTTTCTCAGAAGAAGATTGGATGTTTTTTTAACCTAAATCTAATCTATCTTTATATCTGAATTGTCTCTCATACAACTCTGCAACCTTATCCAAGGTATCTGCCTCTTTCGATGGTTTATCCTCTCTTATACGTTTAATCCTAGCAAACCTAAGGGCATAGCCGGACCGGTAATGAGAGCTTTTCTGTATCTCATTAAACTCGACCTCCACAACTAAGACAGGCATTACATTTATAATGAAGTCTTTCTCAGATGTTTTTATCTCTTGTAGTTTCTCAGTCATCCACTCAAATTCCTCATCAGTTAAACCCTTGAAGGTTTTTCCAATAACATAATATTTATCGTCTTTTCTAACTGAAAGGTGATAATTGCTAAGCCAACCTTTTCTTCTACCTGAACCCCATTCTGCAGCCTTAATAACTACATCTAGGCTTTCCACCGGTTTTAATTTGAACCAGGTTTTTCCCCTGTTTCCAGGCGTGTATCGACTATCGAGTCTTTTTCCTATTAACCCTTCATGTCCCTCAGTTATGGCTTCATGAAGGAACTCCTCAACTTCCTCAATGCTTCTTGTGACTAACCGTCTCGAGAGAAACTTACTCGGTATCAGCTCCTCTAATAACACCCATCTTTCCTCATATTTCTCATCGATTAGTATTTCATCTTCTAAATAGAGTAAATCAAATAAGTATAGATATAGAGGTATTTGATTTACCATCTCATCAATATCTTTTACTCTAGTGAAACGTCTCATAAGGTCTTGAAAAGGCAGAGGATTTTTGTTATCACCAACAGCAACGACTTCTCCTTCGAGTACTAAATCAACATTTGGAACTATTTTTTTCACCAAATCTACTATATCCGGGAGACTTTTAGTAACATCAGAAAGTCGGCGGCTAAAGATCCTGACTTCTCCCTCTCTTTTATGTATCTGGATCCGTGCACCATCATATTTAAACTCAAAAGAAGAAACTCCGTTATGTTCTTCAATAATTTCTTGAGCACTCTCAGCCATACTTGCTAGCATGGGTTTTAAAGGTGTGAAATAGGTTGCTCTTAACCTAATTAAAGATTCACCTCCTTCATTTAGTGCTATTTCTGCGACTTTTCCCAAGTCTCCTGTAACCATTAACGCCCTTCGAACCACTCTTGAGTTAACATTGCTGGCTTCGGCTATTGCCTCAAGCATAATACCCTCATTTACGCCTATTCGCATCTCTCCAAAGACTATTCTAACAAGGATCTCCCTTGAGGGGGCGTCAAGATCATTAAAAAGGCCCTCAAGTAGCTGTTCTTTAATTTTTTTTGATCCTGTTCCGGATTGGTTAGCCACTTTGTACAGCGTTTTATGAACATGGCTAATTGAAGCTTCTTCTCTGAATAAGGAAGTCTGTCCCCCTGTTTTAACGATCCTTTGCAGGGTTTTCCACCCCGCATCTAAGGTCCTATCGTCAAACTCAGGAAAAATTGAACCCACTATAAGTAACACTGCAGGATAAACTTCGTAAGGATTAAGAGACTTCAAGAACTCGGAAATTAAACTAATTTTATTATTGCGTTTACTGGTGTTTTCTAACTTTAGGCAAAGATCTGCAAGTGATTTAAAACTGGTATTAGGCATGGTTGTCTTCACCAAAATACTCTGTAAGGGATTTTTGAACATTAGATTGCTTCAAACGTTTAATTAAAATTTTAACCCTATCAGGACTAAAATCCCTCTTATTCACAAGGAAATCAATTAAGCCAGATTCATCAACTTTCTCGTGTTTTATCTTATAATCTGAGGTCACTGGCGGATCCAAATAGAAATTCCTTATCTCCTCGTAGTTATCTGGAAGTTTATCGTAAACCTCCCGAGGAAGATTTTCAAGTTCTCCAAACTGCTTAAGTAATTTTAAAGCTGTTTTAGATCCTATACCTTTGATACCTTCGTTAAAATCAGTGCCTATTAATATTGACATATCAATCAACTGCTCACGAGTAACAACAATCTCCCTCAGAAATCTGTCTAGTTCTATTAGTTCAGGGATGAGTTTCCTAGCTCTACCCTTACTTGGTAACCATTCCTCCCCACCAATCGTAAGATACCTTACAAGTCTTGGAGTTCCGAACAGGAGTGAGTCATAATCTCTACTGTTTGATGCCCAAACCTCACCTCGCTTACATAAAAAAGCTGCTTGCGCTTCCCCTTCACTTGATGCTTGAATCCAGGGGATACCCAGTAGGTCAAGCATTTTCTTAGAGTCTTCTAAGGCTTGCCTATCCAGTCTGCTCGTCATTACTGCCTTACTAAATGCTTCTGACAAGTCCCCTTTTGCAAGTGCTTCTTGATACTCTTTTTCTGCCTTTTCCTTTAGTTCTTTGCGTTTTAATATTTCATTTTTTTTCGAATCAGGAGGCTTTCCGTCAAAAATGAATACAAGCCTCATATTATAATCAGAGATTAAACGTGTAGTTCTATAAGCAAGTCCTACTAAATGGCTCGTAGTATGACCTTTGCTGTCCTTTAACGGCGTTCCATTTCTTGTCCTAATAAGTGAGAGAAACTGGTAAATTATGTTAAATACATCAACAGCAAAGCTCTTTCCTCTGAGATCCTCTAGGCTTAACTCTTTTTTTATGATTATAGGTGTAAGCAGGACGCCCATGGGACTCGATCTCTCTCAGTTTTTGCAGGTTATAGAAGTTATTGTTAAATTGAGTTCAAAAGCCAGTGGTAAGCGACACCTGACAGGTATAATATAGCAGCACTGGGGGCAAGATATCTAATTACCTTGTTTAAATCTGATTTATAGTAGCTGTTACTTAATACTAGGCAGAGATGGAGGGGTGAAGTGATATATGTGCACGTTATACCTACGAATATTATGCTTACAATGTGGATATTAGGGTCGTTAAGTAAAGGGAGAAGTAGAGGGAAACTTATTCCAACTCCCATGCTTGGAGAGCCCGATATGGCACCAATTAGAAGGGGAATAAATATGGCTATAGCGATCCTAGGAACCCCAGCTTCAATAATAGAGTTGAATAGGATGTTAACAGATCCAGAGTTAATCACCATGTCTCTGAGATAAAAGGTTGCGAACACGGCTAAAGCTGTGTTCCACTGTATTCCTTTCCATAATATGTTCAAAGCCTCAAAAAGCCCCACCTTTCCTAACAAAAATGTTACAATTATTCCAACACCTAGTCCGATCCAGACATCTAACCCATAAAGAACGAGACCTACAGTAACAAGAAGGGGAAATGCTCCAAGAGCATCGCTTAAATTGAAGTTTCCACGACTTAACCTATTTTTTGGTGATGTAATAAATCCCCTGCTGAAGAAAAGCCCGATACCACCCATTACAAAGAAAAGTGGCCATTGAACTCCCAACCAATATTTTATCGTGAATCCAGCGAGAGTTGTAGCCATAATGGTGGAGGAAGTAACAGGGTTAACCCAATATAGAAGATGCCTGAACCAGACATTTAAGTAAGTTTTATACTCTGGTTCTAATCCCAATTTATTAGCCTCTGGTTCTATAAAAGGGGCTGACATCAAAGCTCCGCCAGGCATGCTTAAAAACCCAAAAATAGCAGGTATCAATGCTAGAAGTATATTTCCAGGAAGTATAGTGCTTAACCCTTCTATAAAACGAACCATTAACCCAGTCTCCTTTAATGCAAATCCTAGTACCGAAATAAGTACCACAGCTATAACTAGAGTCCATGTTGTCGGAGAAGTTAGAGTCTCTATTAATACAGTTATAATAATGGAAATGGGGTTACCTGAAGTTAAACCGATTATCATTGCTGCAATAGTTAAAGCTACGGAGAAATCGATTTTCCTAGCTCTTAGAACAAATATAGTTATAAAAGCAACTAGTAAACCGATACTCTCTAACATTGTAGGTAACCATCGATCCCTCAACGAGTATAATATTGATATTTAAACCCTAACTATTTTGACTAGATTCTAAATAAAACTCTAATTACAAACATCAACAACTTTAATGGTATCATTATTATAAAAAACGCTAGTTTAACTGTAAAGGCTACTCCCAGAATAACTGAGGTTATGATAAAGAATGCACTTAGAACGAATATTAATGGTAATAAAAATAACCACCACATCTCGATCTATCTCATACGGGTTTCAATAAATCTATTTCGGTAAATAATTTATTAGACCATAATAAACAGAAGTCATGCCCAGTATTCAAGAGGTATGTGTTTAGCTCAGATTAAAAAAATGGAAATTTAACATATTTGTTCATGTTTTTAGCTAATGATTACGTGGAAAAATCAAAATAAGGTTTATCTAAACTCAATATTAGCATAGAAAATTATTGACCTAAACACGTACTTCAAGAGATTCATATGTATACTTTGTCTGTTTGTCCTAAATGTATGATAATGAG
>CAZLHX010000056.1:0-18320 GCA_964559475.1 uncultured Candidatus Bathyarchaeia archaeon
CCATAATGTTAAAGCCCACGAAAAGAAGCTCATAGTAAACTCTAGGGAGATCCGGTCCCAATAATCTGTTGAATATCCTGGTTTTAATCAAAGCATAGACAATAGTTAAAGCAGGTTCATAATTGTTATCATAAGGGCATCAAATACAAATCTTAGATGGAAAATTATTTTCAATTATATTGAATCAAATTCACCAAACTGGTAATGCAGTCTTTCTGGACTAGCATTAACAAAATCATCAACCCCCGCCACCTCTCTATAAATGCGATAATAAAGATAAGGCTTCTTCCTGCTATCAATAAAACCATTTTTAGACATGAACTTCTCGTAGGAGTGTCCCGAAATAATCGTGAAATATATTGCATCGACTTGGTTCTCTTGGAAGTGGTTTAACGCCTTCTTCACCAACACATCCACAACATCTTCTCGATCACGCAAGGCTAGCAAATCAATTATGTAACCTATTGGGTGGTCGGGATCTAATCTGTTTACGCGTAAAACCACGTACCCAAGGATCCCCTCCTCGTCCTTCGCTACCCATTTATCATAAGCTCCTCCTCTGATATCACAATACCTCCAGTTGAGAAAGTCTTTAGATCTCTCTACAATGAAGTCATAATCATCCTTGACTTCATCCCAAAAATCTTGTATGTCTTCATTGAATAATGTGATTTTATTTAACGTAATCTTTGAATTGTGTTTACTAGAATTTATTACATGTTTAATGTTATTATAGAATTTTAATGCTCTATATCCGGTTTTGATTTTCAGAGCGTCAATCCATGTAATTTTTTGGCGTTTTTTGTAATATGTTAAAAATTTTTTCACGTCATTTATTCTAATTAGCTGTTTTATTGGGTGGGGGAATTGTGGTGAATGTCTATCTTTGCTGCGTTCTTCATTTCGGCGTATAAGTATGGGGCTTGAGGTTAAGTTATGTGTCAGAATAGCTCCAGTCTCAAGGGTCTGTTCTACTCTGATCTTAGCCATGCTATTACTAACGCCCATACGCCTGTAATCTGGATGGACTGCTAGTTCCGCTCCTTTGCGTACAAGTGATACTTCATTTCCGATCTTTATTCGTTTCATTTGACCTTGGCTTACACCAATTATCTTGCCTTCTTTAGTCTCCGCTACTTGTACATGTATTATTTTGGTTGGATTTTCCTTCATTTTCCATGTCCAGTGTTCAGTCTTTGAACACTCAAGATCAAATCGAGGCCACTGCCCGAAGACGAGCTCAAGAAGGGGTACTATCTGGTTTTCGTCTCCTTCCTTGTAGTGCCTGAATATGAATCTTGCATCGGACATTGACAATTTAAGTAAATTACGAATTAAATAATCTAGCTATGGTTCAAAGTCCTGGTAACTTTTGTTATTCTAGGAGTATGTAAATATAAGATCGGGAGAATAATTTAAGTGAGGAAGGACATATGTGTGCAGAAGTTTCTGAGAAAGAAGAAGATTTACAGGTTGATACTATCAAATACCCGGGTGAGACTGGTGATATTCAGGCACAACTTGTTAGACCAGATGGAGATGATAAGTTTCCTGGTGTGGTAGTGATCCATGAAAACCGAGGACTTGTCCCACATATTAAAGATGTTTCAAAACGTATCGCCCGTGAAGGCTTCATCTCTTTGGCACCGGATGGTTTATCCCCTCTTGGGGGTACCCCTGAAGATTCTGATGAGGCTAGATCCCTAATAGGAAAACTTGATACAGGCGAGAACACAAAAAACTTTGTAGCCGCAGTTAAATACTTGAAGACGCACCCAGAGTCAACAGGAAAAGTTGGTGTAACGGGGTTCTGTTGGGGTGGGGGAGTAACAAACGAGGTCGCTGTTCATGAGCCAGACCTGGATGCCGCTGTTCCTTTCTATGGCAGACAGCCCGATCCCAGGGAAGTCCCCAGGATAAAGGCGCCTTTACTCATTCACTATGCAGGCGATGATGAAAGGATAAACTCAGGCATCCCGGACTTCGAGGAAGCATTGAAGAAAGCAGGCTTAGAATACGATGTATATATCTATGAGGGAACTAAACATGCCTTCTTCAATGATACAGGCACAAGATATGATAAAGAAGCAGCGGAGCTTGCATGGAAACGAACCATCGACTTCTTCAATAAGAAACTAAAACAATAGATAACCTAATTTTCTCTAATTATTTTTTCTCCATAGAGCTGCTACCTGTGATATGAATGGTTTACAGTGATTGAAAAAAATTTTATACCCTTCACAGAGGTAATTGAGCCCTGGTTCTCCGCTTGGGGTGTTGATGAAGCGGTTTTTCGGGCATCCCCCGTTACACATGTCCAGGAAATCACATAATCGGCAGTAATGTGGTAAAGTGTCCAGTTTTGCCTTTCCAAATGTAATTTGTGGTTTGCTTTCTAGGAGTTCTCCCAGGTGAGTCTCTTTTATGTTACCTATCAGATGTTCAGCATCGACGTAATGGTCACATGAATAAAAGTCACCGTTATGCTCCACAACGGGAACATCTCCACATACTGGTCTGAAGATGCATAGGGAGTGCTCCTGGTTGAAGGCGGTTCTTATAGACTCCTCAAATATCTGGACCTTTAATCGCCCTATGTCTCTTTCTAACCATTCATCAAATATGGTGCATAGAAATTCTCCCCATCTTTTAGATGGTACACTTATACTACTTACTTTTGACTTGTTGTCGGGTTGTCTGTCTACGAGAGGTAGAAACGTCAGGTAGCCTGCATCTAGTTTCTTGAAGAACCGGTACAGTTTTGTGGGATATTCGACGTTGTATGCGTTAACCACGCACAGGATCTCGGTAAAAACTCCCTGTTTTTTCAGGAGCTTATATCCTCTTAGCGTTTTCTCGAAACTAGGTTTTCCGTCCTTGGTGGTCCTATACTGGTCGTGTAGCCCTTGGGGGCCATCTAGGCTTATGCCAACAGAGAAACCTTCCTTTGCCAAGAAACGGCACCACTCATCATCCAGCAGAGTTCCATTAGTCTGTATCCCGTTGGCGATGGTTTTTCCAGGGGGATTATGCTTACGCTGTAATTGGATGACTTTGTGGAAAAACTCTAATCCGAGGAGAGTGGGTTCTCCTCCATGCCAGGAGAATCTAATTACATCCGTGGGGGAGGCTTCAATGTGCTGGGTTATGTATTCTTCAAGTAAGTCGTAAGGCATCGCGAAGCACTCGTTATCTGGGTAGAGTTTTTCTTTCTCTAAGTAGTAGCAGTAAGTACATCCAAGGTTGCACAGCGAACCTGTGGGTTTCACAAAAACCTGGAAATCGCGGGAAGCCTTGACCATTTCTTAACCAGTATATTATATTTCAGTAAAATATCGGTATAAAAGATACGTTTTATGATATACCTGAATGGAAAATTACAGCACAATAATAAACATTGTTTAATAGAAAGGGACAATTGACTATTTGCTGGCAGCTCCCCTAATGGGACTTCAAGAGATACAAAAGTCATATTTGCTAGAAAAACTGATAAAACAATATACTAATTGGATCTTGGTATATTTTGATTAATAATGACTCAATTTTTAAGTGGTTGTTAGAGGGAGATGTCTCTATCCAGTATCAGGCGTACAGAGACTTGATAGGACAAATAAAACCAGAACTTCAGAAACGAATATTAAAAGAAGGGTGGGGCTACCAGTTTTTATCAAAACGCAACGAAGGTGGCCACTGGGGACGTGGATTCTATCAACCCAAATGGACTTCAAGTCATTACACTCTTCTCGATCTGAAAAACCTGGCACCACCAAGAGACAACAAAGAAGCAAAACAAACTATACAGAAAATATTAAGCGAGAACTTGGGGTCTGATGGGGGGGTAAACCCTAGCCGCACCATAAAAAGCAGTGACGTCTGCATAAACGGAATGTTTCTCAACTATGCCACATATTTTAATACCCGGGAGGATCAGCTAGAATCAATAATAGATTTCTTGTTATCTGTCCAGATGGGTGATGGAGGTTTTAACTGTCAGTCTAACCGAGGAGGGGCCGTACATAGCTCATTACACTCTACTATCTCTGTTCTTGAAGGACTGCATGAGTACATAGAATGTGGCTATAAGTACAGAGCAAAAGAGGTGCGTGAAGTCGAGCCTATGGGGAGGGAGTTTATTCTACAGCATAGGCTCTATCGATCTGATCATACAGGTATGATAATAGATAAGCGCATGTTGATGTTGTCTTATCCTAGTCGTTGGCGTTATGATATACTGCGTGCCCTTGATTATTTCCAGAGCTGTGACGTAGAACATGATCCTCGGATGAGTGATGCCATAGAGGTGTTATTGAAGAAACGTAGAAAGAATGGGTTGTGGCCGATTCAAGCAAGACATAGTGGGGAAACTCATTTTGAGATGGAGAAAACAGGCGAACCAAGTAGATGGAACACATTAAGAGCACTGAGAGTCCTAAATAAATATCAGAGCAAATACCCAACTATGCACTCATCAAATTAGCTATTTTTAGCGCACACGCATTATTACTTCTTACTTTTTCTGGTTAAAGTCCATAACATTAAAACTATTAAAATCCCGGATATGCCAATCAAGACGTATAGACCTAGGGATTCAATTTCTAAGGGTTTTATCACACTAAATTGGGTGGTAAGGGACTCTACTTCTATAATATGGGACCCTGTAATGGATGGTGCATTGAATTTTACAGTCTGGTTAATGCTTTTTCCCACTTCGAGTGAGCCCGTGATAGTTTCAATAACTTCGCCATCAACTTTTACGTCATATGTATAGTTTCCTTTAGTTTCTCCGGTGTTTGTTACCGTGAAGGTTATCCTCATGGGTTTATCTGGGTTTGATTCAAGAGGGGATACGTCAAGGTTTGTTAATGTGAAAGAGGCTGGTAGGGGTGGAGGCTGTGCTTTGAAGTTAGCTGATTCGTTGAGTACTTTTACTATGTGGGATCCCGGTTCAAGTGATCCAATGATCCATTCATGTGTGGTATTTTGACCTGGGTCCAACTCGAGTGTGGTAGTTTGTGTTTCCTTGTCATCGATCATCAAGGTAACAGTCTGGTTTGTTTTCAGGAATCCTGGATTTTCTAAGACTACCCTTACAGTAACTTCTCCATCATATTCAATTGTAGTCGGCGTGACTGTTAGCTCCGATACTCTTAGAGGTCCGCCGGGTAATTTTTCGATAGTATCCCTTGAAAGGTATTCTAGAATGGTTTGCTTGTGGCTCTCGTTTAAGCCCTGCCAGATTTCCTTCAATAAATTTGTGGGTAATTCATCCATTACTTCTCCCAGTACCTGCTTGTCCCCCAATTCTATCCATGAGGAGACTATTTCTAGATTCAAATCTAGGCTGGCTGATGTAAATAATTCAGCAACATACGATGTTTCGCCAGATATTTCTACTGTTTCATGGAGTAGCTCATTTAAGGTAATGACTGGAAACGTTTCCAGCTTTGAGACTATGTTAAGGAGTAGATCTTCTTTTCTATTAGGATCTGACTCGTTAACTGCTTTTTCTATTATTTCTTCTAGGTGGATCGCTGCTTGGGTGATATTTTTTTCAGCCATAACTTTAAGTATCGTCGAGCCAGTCTCCCTGCTAAGTTTAAGGAATAGCTCTGGGGTTTCTGTTTTGTTCATCTGGCTTACAAGAGTTGAGTATCGTTCAACCTCATCAGGGTAATTAGAATAATTCTCAAGGGTCTCAGCGAGAACTGTTTTATTCATTTTTTCCATGAGCCTTGAAGCTATTTTGCTGTCGATGACTGTGAGTATGCAGTTGATTTTTTCGCGGGTTAAAAGTTCGAGGATGTTGCTTGCATTATTTGTGGGTAGTTCTGTGAGTAATTCTGCTACGTCTTGTATGTGGAGGTTCTGGGTCGTATTGTATGCTTCCTCCAAGGACATGTTCTTCACCTCTTCTGGATCGGGAAGGTCCTCTGGTTCTGGGTTTTCAGTCATGTTAAAGGTCTTGCTTATGGTTTCATTATCTTGTTTTACGTAGATGGTGTATTCTCCTGTGGGCCATTCTTCTGGCATCTTTATGGTGTAAGTGTATATTCTGGTTGCTGGAAGGTTGTTTATCCATTGGGGCGTTCCAGTTTCGTCAGTGAACTGTATAAACAGGTATTCACTGTCTGGGTCTAGTTGAGTTACTCGGACTTGTATCATGTCTCCTGGTCGGTAGATTTCTCCTAGAGTCAGAGTAATGCTTGGAACTGCTTGAGCGTTCAATGAGGGATTATGTATTTTTAAGGCTAGGATGAGTAGAATAAGTAAAAGTTTTTTCTGTTTTCTCATCTTATCAGCTCGAATTTACCCACTGATACGTCCTCTGCAAGGGGCTCTCCTTCTGGGAGGGGCTCGGTTAAAATTATCACCTTATATATGCATTCCCCCAGAGGCAAGCTGGTTGGTAGGTACTGGTTTACTGTGTACCTTGTTTCTCCTCCAGGTTCCCTTGAGCTTGAAAGGGTATGCATGCCTATGGGGTTTCCTTCAGGGTCTTCTATGGTTATGAAGACAGTATATTTTTGGGGGTTCTTGTACTCTGTTGTGGTGTTCGTTTCTAGGCTGTTATAGTATTCGGTGGCATACTCTATTCCAATATTAATGGTGACTATGTTGCCTCGGATAAAAGTGGTTGAAGGTTTTCCATTTGAGTTAATTGCTTCCATTGACGTAACTCTGAACTTATGGTCACCTGGAAAAGGGGCAATAAATCCATGAAGAATCATACTTTGCGAAACAATAATCCCTAACAAGATAAATGAGATAATACAGAAAAAGTTCATCCTAGGTCTATTCATTATCTAACAACACCCCTTTGTAAGGTGACATTGATATTAAAATAAAAAAATCGCTTAAAAAATCAATGGAATATTGATCCCGGATACAGATTTAACAAAGAATATTACTCAATACCCTTTCTATTTCAGGTAACAAAAAACAAGATAAACAATTATATTAAAGGAATTTCTGCATGAATTAGAAACTTCACAAGCAAATAGTGTACGTAATTACGCACAGAATTTTCACCGAATAGCATAGTTACCTCAGAGTCTTTTAATGATTTTAGTTCGTTCAGGCTCCAATTTTTATTTCCTCCTTTTTTCTCTGATCTATCCGGCTTCCTATGTACGCTGTAAATGTGCCAAGAAGGCAGAGCATAAAAAATAAGGTAAAGGTGCTTCTAATACTGGTCAGTAATTCAGGATACAAGTTAGGGATAATGGACTCTGTTCCGAGGTATATTGCGATTAGAGTCATAGTTATTCCCTGGCTTAACATCTGACCGAGGAGCCTCATAGTGCCTACGGTTGATGAAGCGACTCCTAGCAGGCTTCTATCCACGCTCCCCATTATGGCGTTAGTGTTGGGGCTGCTAAATAGGGCAAGACCTGCTCCCAGTACCAGAAGACAGGTAATAATGTAGGTGGTGGAGGTTGATTCGTTTATTAAGGCGAGGGGTGCCAGTGCTACTGCTGTGAATCCCATTCCTGCTGCTGCAAGCTTTGATGGTGGTATGCTGTCGCTGAGTCTTCCCGCGATGGGGGACATCACAGCTTGTACTATTGGTGAGGCCATTAATATTGTCCCGGCTGCCTGTGCGTCTAATCCTTTATGGTATTGGAGGTACATGCTGAGGAGAAATGTTAGGCTGGATGTGGCGCTGAAGTTGATTAGGGCTGAAATGTTGAATAATGAGTAAACCCTGTTAGTCTTGAAGGTTCCCAGATCCAGTACTGGGTTATCCACATGCTCTTCGATATATGAGAAGACCCCGATCATCACCAAACCTAATGATATCGGTAGTATCGCTGACCTTTGTGGCATCTTAGACATACCATACATTAAAGCCAAGAGCATAACGCTAAAGGAAGCTGACCCAAGCATGTCAAACTTTCCCCCGTTTTCCTCCCGCCACTCCATCTTAATGTTGGTTAAAGTCATGACGATGATAGAAACGCTGATTAGAACGTTCACTGAGAAGATGCTTCTCCACCCAAAATTCTCAGTCAGGAACCCGCCGATATAGGGTCCAGCGCTGAGACCGACGTAAACAGCTGCAACCGATGTGCCTAGCATCCTGCCGCGTTCCTCGGGAGCGCTTACTGAGACGAGTATGGCTAGGCTTGTGCCAAATATCATGGCTGAGCCAACTCCCTGTAAAGCCCTTAAGAGTACAATGGTTGATGATGTGGGTAGTATTGCGAGTAGAGCGGATGAGATGCCGAATATGGTTATTCCGGAGAGAAATATGCGTTTCCTGCCGTACATATCAGCTATTCTACCGAAGGGGATAAGGAACATGGCTGAGGCAAGGAGGTATGCCAGGCTCGTCCAGCTCATGGCTACGGCATCTAATCCGTATTCAGCGGCGATACTTGGTAGTGCAATGTTAAAGCTGCTCCCATTGAATGGAGTCAGAAAGTTGGTGAGTACGACGATGAGTAGTATAGCCCTCTTACTCAGTTCCTGTTTAGCCATATTGTTATTGTTCCTCTGAGAATTTCTCTTATTCAAGGTTATCGATCACAAGCAGGGGCTGTACATCCTCCTGTGCCTTAGAGTACCTATTGTACAATGTTATAGGGGTTAGCCTAATTTTATTGGTTGATTGAATTTAGTAAAAGCCTCTTATCAATTGGGGCAAAATAATGCAACATCCATCTTTATTTTGGGTTATGGGAAGCCCTTTAATGCAAATAGTGTATGTAATTACACATGATATTTTTGAAGTAATAGTGGAAAATTATTCCCTAAAGCTTAATCGTGTTATGGCTGGGTAAATTTGGTGGGTTCCTGGTGACGGTAATTTTTATACAAATCGTCACCAAAAACATAGAGTATTCCTTCCCTGTAAAATCCTTTAATAACTTTGTTTCCCAGATAGCAAAGAGATATTTGAACAAGAGAATCCTGGCAATACTTACCTTGATCACTCTCTTTATCAGTCTTGTCTCTGTTTATGCCCAAGATTACGCTCCCCTGAGTTTAACGGTGAAGGTCTACTCGGATGGGAGCACGGACCTGGAATACGTTTTGGAGCCTGACCCGTTGAAAGCCCGTGTAGAAGTAATGCTCTTTGGGGAAAATATTCAGGACTTGTTGGTTATTGATCAGGACGGTATACCTTTGAATTGGACTCTTACTTCGGCTGGGGTTCTCGTGGATACCCTGGGGTCAATAGAATTGGAGATAATCTATAACACCTATTCGCTAACCAATAAGTCAGGGACAAACTGGAGTGTGAGCTTGGATTCCCCAGTAAACACGGTGTACATCCTACCTGAGAACGCTGTACTTGTGGGTTTGGATCCTCAGCCCCTGGAGATATCGCTGATTGATAACAGGGTAACAGTTACGATGCCCAACTCCACATCCGTGATATCTTACATAATAGGCACCACAGGTACACGTGAGAGAGCCCTAGTGCTGCTGAACAACGCGGAAGAAGCCCTAAACCAGGCTAAGAGGGAAGCTATCATCGTAACAGAAGCCGAAGAACTATACGAGCAAGCCCAAGAAGCCTACAACAATAAAAACTACAGCCTGTCGGAGCAGCTAAGCCAGAAAACTATTGAAAAAGTTCAAGAGACAGAAGCTAGTGCTCAGCAGGCACAGACTCAGATCAATGAGACTGAATCATTGATCACCGAGCTAGAAGGATCAGTCAAACAGGAGGACTTGGAGAATGCGAGAAGCAAGCTAGAGTCGGCACAAGCAGCCTATATTAAGGGAGATTATGATTCAGCCCTTAACCTAGCCCAGGACGCTTATTCCATTGCTCTTAACGCTGAGAAGGTCAGATCAAATAGTGGTTCCTTAATATCAATTGGAGTTGTGATTATCATACTAATCTCGGGTGCACTAATGCTTTGGAGACGTTACTCACAGCCAGAACCCGAGAAAAGAATAGTAGATGTTGATCTTGATGAACTATTCGAGAAAAACCCCAGTCTTCGCACAGACGAGAAAGCCGTACTGAGATATATCCATGAATCCGGCGGCGCGTTCATTACAACCATACGGAAGAGGTTTGATATACCGAAATCTACAGCATGGAGGATGATAAACCGCCTAGAGGAAGCTGGTCTGGTAGAGACGCGTATAGTAGGAAGAGAGACGTATATCCAGATAAAGGAAGACTAGTTGAAACTATCGTCCCACTTCGTCTCATTTGGTTCATCCGGGTTCTTCATATACCATCAACGAACAGATATATTTGTGAAATAAAATGAAGACTATTTACAAATCCATCTTAACCATACTAACGTTAACCCTTCTGGGGTCAACAGCCTTATCTATTCCAGACTGGGCTAAGGCGAAAGGATCACCAGTAATGGTTGACACCCTTTATAATATCCTCGGGAATACACAGAGCGAAGTCGATAACCTATTTGAGAGCATAATAGACGCAGGCGAGTCTATACCTGAGGAGGCTCAAGAAAAATATGATGAAGCGATGGAGAAGTGGGAGGAATCCCAGGAATTATATGACTCGGAGGAATACGAGGAGGCAGCGGACAAGGCAACAGAAGCCCTAAACCTTTTCGGTGAGGCTATAAAGGAATCTGAATACGAGACTGAAGACGAAGAAGAAGAGGAATATTTAGGACTCTATACCGATCTAGAAAAAACCAGATACAGACTTGTGAAACTCAAAGAGATAACAGACAAACTAGAGAAATTGGATACCAAGGAGATAGATGATAGTTTAGGCTTAGTTGAGGATTTACTAGATGATGCGGAGGCTGCATTAGATCGGAAAGATTACGAAGGTGCAAGAGAAAAATTGGTAGAAGCTAAACAAATATTGGGGCCAGTCATAGGTATGATTCACTCTCTGGGTAGCCAGAAAAGAATGGAGAAAGCTGAAAAATTCATGGAGAAGGCCATGGAAAGAGTAGAGAAAATGCAGGGAAGAGTCAATAATTTACTCAAGAACAGGGGTGCAAAACAAGGTAAAATGAGGGGAATAGGTAATATGTTCAATGGTATACGGGTCCAGCTTGGGCATTTAATCGGTAGAGGACACGATATAGGATATGGTGATCTTCTTGATGAACTGGATGAACTCGATGAGGACTTGGAGGATATCTTCGAGGATGAGCCTGGATTAGGTAAAGAAACCCATAACCAGTTTAAGCAGATGGAGAGACATAGATTACAAATAGATAGATTCTGGGATAAAATTCAGGAACTAGAAGAACAGGGCTACAACGTAACGGAGCTTGAAGATATGTTAGAAGAAGCAGATTCCCTTCATGACGAGGCGCATATAAAGGTTGAATCAGGTGATCAAGAAGCTGCGGAGGAGATCATAGACGAGGTTGAAGAGATTCTTGAGGAGTTAGACGATATGATCGACGACGCTGAAGAACTATTAGAGGATACAGATTAGTCTCCATATTGTACGTAATTACGTACAAAATATTGTCTGGGCAACTAACATCTATCCAAATTTTGATATTTGAATTATCTCGCATTCAACTGGAATGCATATACGTTTGTTACTATTTTGAGATGGTTACAAAAACCAGTTGAGATAGTAATGAGTCCGTAACTGGCGAGCCGGAGACGAGCACAGCGTGTGTAGGGGGTTGGAATTAATCTCCCACACATGAAGAAAAGTTTATGATTTCATGGGTTCCGCTCTACCTATGATCGACTACAATAAAGTCTCTGAACATTACACACAGCATCGTTCAAATGTACATCCAGGGGTATTGAGGCAACTATTATCCAATAACAAATATTGTGGGGCTTCAAACATTCTCGAAGTTGGCTGCGGGACAGCAAATTACATCATCGCAGTACAATCACTTACAGGCAGTAATTGCTGGGGGGTAGACCCCTCGGAAAAGATGTTATCTGTGGCTCGGGAGCGATCAACCAGCATCAATTTTCAGCTTGGCAGAGCAGAGGAGCTGGATTTCCCGGCTGATTTCTTCGATTTGATCTTTTCCGTGGATGTAATTCATCACGTGGATGGTCATCTAGCGTATTTTCAGAACGCTTATCGAACCTTAAAACCGGGTGGACGGATCTGTACGGCAACTGACTCTGAGTGGGTGCTTCGTAATCGCAGACCCCTGGCGACTCACTTTCCAGAGACGGTTGAGGTTGAGTTGGCCAGGTATCCTCGAATCCCATTACTAGCCAAGCTCATGAGGCAAACGGGATTCACAGACGTAGAAGATAATCTTGTAGAGTTTTCATTCGACCTGAAAGATATCCAAGCATACCGAGATAAGGCGTTTAGTTCATTACACTTGATCTCAGAGGAAGCATTCCGTAGAGGAATCGCTCGATTGGAGGAAGAATTAGAAGATAAGGGGTGCATTCGATGTATATCCAGGTACACGCTTCTATGGGGAAGAAAATAAAATCAACAAACAGCATATCTGCATGCAGCACCAGCGTGTTGCAATATTGGGCAAAAATGGTTATAATCCATATTTCAGCGTTTTAGGGCAATTTCTGGCTTCTTAGCTCATATCAAACTATTGAACAAACTTTTCTCCAAATCTATTTCAGAAGATGGAAGCAAGGCCCTTTAACAGGGTAATAGATGAAATCGAGACTCAACTGTGATTTATTAAGGAAAGTATAGATATCTACCATAAATTTTGCTTTGTGGATTATCCTTTAAGGCTTGTGGTTCCATCACTTTCTTTCAGGCTTTGTCTCTCGGCCTTTTCTTACATGTTAACCAGTCGATTATACAGAGCAGCCTTCATGGCCAGCATTAGAGAGATGGGGTATAGACTTTTACCAGACGCACATTTGCGCGCGAGGACAAGCAAAGTGAATAACCTTAAGGCGTTTATCACTATTCCTTTCTGATTGCACGAACCAGGTCCAGGACAGCCTTGGACCACGGAACCTCCTGAAGGCTCCAATCCCGCTTCAAAATACTCACCTTCACTACCTTGACGTCTTCAGAATCTAATTCATCGTCTAGTCGTATCTTCTCAACTAGATCCTTCATAACGTCCTCCTCTGAAGCGTAAACCCAGTACCCCTTACCCGCCTTGAGGACGTAGAATTTGTTTCCTTTAACCTTCAAACTGGCCACGCTAGCACTCTTACTCAAGACCCAGGACCCCATCGATTGATACACTTAGTAACTTAAACCTATTTAGATACTATCTTCACCTGAAGCTCGTACCTGATAACTGTTTTCATACCTTATGCTGTCACCCAGTGTCCATATACCCCCGATGATGTATGAAGGATGTTAAATCCAGTAGGCCCATCATCTCGTATGAACGCACTGTTTTGTGGACTGGATGCCCACAAGGAAACCACCAACGCCACAATAATCAAGATGTTCTGCAGATGATTACACAGAAAATAATAATTAGATTTAACACGCTTAACCTCATGTTTGTTGTAAACTTTTGGATAGTCTCCCGCGCCGCCTATAATACTGATATTTAAAGCCCTTGATTAAAATTATGAGTATTGCGGTGCATTTTAATCATGTTTCGTTTTTTTCGTCTAAAAACTATGCATTGAAAATAGATATTATTAACGTATAATAGTCAATGAAATTTGGGGTTCTAGTAATCATTATATATGATCTATTCTGGTTGCAACCTGCAAATGGAATCTGAGGAAAAACCTTACGGCTTCAAAGGCATCGTGAAGGACATCGTTGACCAGGTTCTCCCCCCAAATGATGTCAAGTTAGACACCATTAAAGAGGAAGTTTGGCAAGACCTCTCTGCTCTGTACTACAAGTACGAGGACGCCGAACAGAAAAGAGCCTTTAGAGAAGTCATGTATAATATATGTGACAAGATAAGCGAAGGCAGATGGGACTCAGTTTACCGTAAACTATACAGAACTGATCAAGAGGAAAAATCGTTATAGCCGGAATAAAGAGATCAGGCCGAGAAAATAGTAATAAAAGGATTACGAAATGAAAATCCTAGAATATACGGATAAAGCGCTCCTAATTATACTGTCTTACATCGTGAGACTGTACCGTAGGCTAGTTAATTTATTCTGAGACCAATCATGAGCTCTTGGAAGGTAATAATAATTATAAACGAGCTACCCGTTGAAAAAAAGCGGGGCCCAGGTGACTTTATCGTTGATGGGGCGTACCGTTATGGAGACCCGGGGATGTGCAGGCTGTACAGGAAAAAGTCAGCGTGTGAGAGAATGAACAGCCGGGCTGAAAGGTTGATGGGCTGGGAACACGCTGAGGGGACTGGGTAAGGAGAGGGCGCTGGTGGGGTTGGCGTTGATGTTACTGCTGCTCACTGGGGCTGCTTCCTTTAAGCGGGGCAGGCCGGAGCTGGCGAGGAGCATAGAGTACTATGCGAGCCACTGAGTACCGTTGCTGGTGATGGGTACCCGGCGTAGCCGTACTGGGCTGTATCGGTCAATGGCTATGTGGAGGGTTTTAAAGGGGTACACTAACGTTTCCCTACTGGAAGTTATAGCCGGGATACGAGGGGAAAACCTAAACTGAAAGACTCCAAAGGTTTACCGATCCTGCCGGATACCTAATTAACGTTACAGTCTGGCGCGCATAATGCTAATTAAATAAGTCTCATTGTATGTGTTTAGCTTGGATTAAAAAAGCGGAAATTTAACATATTTACTCATGTTTTTAGCTAATGATTACGTGGAAACGTCAAAATAAGGTTTACCTAAACTCTATATTAGCATAGAAAATTATTGAGCTAAACATGTACGTCTCATTAAATTTATAATCATAGAAAAGCCAAACATGGTTATGAATCTCCAGTATATTCTAAGTATAGCGGTTTTTGTTTGCACCGTTATTGCTTACGCAGTTTTTTTAATACTTGGAAAGATCTGGCGGAGAGACTTTGAGGCTGAAGGAATCAAATATTGGACTACCTCAAAAGGGGAAAGAGTTTCAATATTAATCAACTCAATATGGAAGCCTCGATTGGTTGCATCTCTTTATACTTTAGCTTATTTTACCAACGGGTATACAAGAGTAACCTTTTCAATATGGATACCATTTTTTCTTCTTAACCAGAGAGGATTAGACACTATAGAAGCTGCTCTATTCGTCGGCTTAATATATGTTTCCTGGAGCTGGAAGATGTTCATAGGAATAATTATGGACGCATTTCCTTTAAAGTTCAGAGAAAATCATTATAGAAGGCTACCCTGGTTCTTTCTAGCTGGGCTACTATACTTAGCGAGTGCGGTGCTCTTCCTAGTTTCTGATCCTAATACAATGCCAATATGGTCCTTCTTCTTCCCAACTATCTTGCTAGTTACCACTGCTGGAGCGATTCTGGATATTAGTGCAGATTCTTACGCAGTTGACGTAACACCACCTGAGTGGCATGGTAGAGTTCTCGGAACGGCAAGCAGATTAGGGCGAGTTATTGGTGGAGCCTTGGCGAGTATATTACCACCATATCTTTTGAGAATAGGTGATTATAAGCTGGTTTTTCTAGTAGCATCAATTACGGGTTTGTTTGCTTTCCTTTGCCTTATACAGAAGGAGCCACCACTTGAAAAAGAGAGAGTCTTCAGCAGAGAAGCTATTGCTTTCACGTTCACTGAGAAAACCGTCTTAATTGGATGCTTAACTATGTTTATTTACTCATTTTCTCTGAGACCAATCGCCAGTTCGTTAGGAGGCATGTTTGCCTTCATCTTGAAAGAAATAGTGGGGGTATCACCTGATCTTGTAGGCAGAATAAGCTTAATTACTCTATTAAGTGGTTTTCCTGCCTCATTTATAGGTGGATGGGCGTCTGATAAATGGGGGCACAAGAGGGTTCTAATAGTTTCCTCTTTAGCACTAGGTGCCTCGGGATTATTGTGGATAAACCTTAAGGAAGGTTTGGTTTATTGGTTCACTGTCTCTGCGATCATTTTGAACTTTTTTTATACTATTAATTTAGCAAGTCTATTAGCTCTTATGGGGGATATTACACCTTTAGCTCTTTCATCCACGGTCTACCAGATGTACATGTCCTTTATCTGGATAGGAAATATACCTGTTTCAGTAATTGTCGGTTATTTAATATCCGTGAATCTTCAACTTTGTATCGCTTTGATGATTTTCTTTACTGTACTTATGGCCGTAATCGCTAGAGGAATTGAACCATATGAAATTGGTAAAGCCACAATCACATGAAAAATTCAAAAAAATATAAGCTAAATATATGGATGCAATATATCCAATAAAATAATTTAAAAGATGTATGAACTTCATTTACCTTATCTAACAGGAGGGAACTACCACTAGATCTTAGATTCTCAATTTAATTATCCTTTTAAAAATAGTCATTGATTAATAATCGTAAATTAAAATAGATAAAAATTGGGATATTTTTAGGATTCGCTCATCTCGAGGAGTACTTGTACAAGTGCTGCGAGGGAGACTGTGGTCTGTGCGATGCTGACGTACTTGTTCTGAGCTAAGTCATTGATAGTTTTGATGTTGAAAGCCTCTTGGAGTCTTTCTGCGTCTTCCTCGCTTATGCCTTTTATTGCGTGTACTGGTTTTTCTGATAGTTCTATGAAGTCTTTTGAGTTAAACTCCTGGTCCAGTATGACTCCTGAGCACTGGGAGAAGTTATTCACTGCCTGTGCCAGGCTTATGTACTCGTTGGTGGCGAAGTCCATGACCGTCTCTATGTTGAAGCATTCATTTAGTAGCTCAGCGTCTGATTCGCTTACTCCGCTTATTGCCTCGACTGGTGCTTCAACAAGTTCGAGTATGTTTTTTTCCTCGTAGGCTTTGTCGTAGAATTTTACTATAAATCCGGGTTCTTCTGACATTTTTATTCCCCTTGATTCTTTTGTTTTGTCTAATTTAAAGGATCATTTTCACAGGCTATTTGTGTACTACTATTCTTGTAGTGAAGTCTATGGATAAGTCGAGGAACTCTCTTATTACCTGATTTACCACGAAGCTGATCATCATTGCCTGTATCTCTTTATCATCGTTCTCAGTCTCCCAGAGAATTTTTTCCTTGATCTTGTCGACCATATCCCATAAGTCAATTGCTTCCAGCTCAGAATCCGCCAGAGAATAATCACTCATGTGAATGAATTATTTAATGCATGATATATTTTTTTCAATTAGAGAGGGAGAATAATCTTTGAGTGTAATATTCTTATTTCAGCAGATTACTTTAAGCAAATATTTTTTTAAAAGTGATAAATTAGGAAAAATATCCCTTTATCAGTGGTTCCGAGAGTGCTTGTTGAGGATAGCTTTTAGGTGTTTTTAATTGCTGTGAACCGTATGTCTCCGCAGTGAACAGTAATGAAACAGAGACACACGGTTCACGGCATAAGTAGAGCCGCTTTTTGGGTTTTTACCTTTTCCCTTAAATTAGCCTTAAGCCACTTCCACGTGCCCACCAGGTACAACTGTACCTACACGTAGCGAGACATCATCCACTCCATGACATACCTCAGCCTGGAAACCGAGTACGCTGAAGGAGGCTTGGCTGACCTCAATAGGAGGCTTCGCAGACACATGAACAAGGCAAAGGCGCCCAACCCTGACACCTTCCTACTCCGCCTGAAAAAGCTGACAAGACAAAACGCTACAAGCATGCTCAACGAGATGAACAAGGAGGTCCTCTCCCGGGCTAAGGCTAAGGGTGCCTTCCGCAGAAAAGCCGTGGTAGCCATAGACCTGACATTGATCCCGTACTATGGTCGTCCTAACCCCTTCGTGGTTCGTGGGAAACACAAACAGGGCACGACGTGGTTCTACTGCTACGCGGCCATCCAGCTGGTGGAGAGGGGGCGCCGGTACGTCATCAAGAGCCGCCCCGTAGCCCAGCTGGAGCTCAGCGATAAGGCAGGGATCGTCGAGGAGCTGGTCACAGAAGCCAAGTTTAGAGGAGTGCGTATCCGTCTCCTGCTCTTGGACAAGGGCTTCTACTCAGGCGACATCACTAGAGAAGCTGAAATCCATGGGGGTCAAGTTCCTCATAGCGGTCTCCAAGAACAACAGAGTGAAGAAGGAGATCATGGAGTTTTACCGATCCGGGGAGGGGCAGGTGAGGCGCTTCGCCCTGCGGAAGGGCGGAGAACGGATCACGTTTAACCTGTCCATTCACAGGCTCAGGAAGACGAAGAAGGGTTTAAAGAACATCCTGGAGTTTTACGGGGCCTTCGCGACGAACATGGGTGCGGTGAGGGCCTTGGAGGCGTGGAGGTGGATCCCTGAGGAGTACCGTAGGAGGTGGGGTACTGGAGACGGGGTTCAGGGTGGGGAAGGCCTTCAAAGGAGAGTATAAGGGAAAACTTTGGGTGTTTGACTCTCTCGCGGATTCTTGAGGAGTCTCATACCG
>CAZLHX010000057.1:0-18260 GCA_964559475.1 uncultured Candidatus Bathyarchaeia archaeon
AATATGGTAGTTGTTGGAATGGGGTTCACTAAAAAGTTTGTAGACGATCTACTGTTGAAGGAGGCTCTGTTAAGTAGAACTGATCTTGAAGCCCTTGATGTTTCGCCATGCATAGCTGACAATAGTAGGAACAAGTTCATTGGTAAGATCAATTTTGATGTCAAACGGATTTTACCTGTTCTCTTTTTATCTACTCTGAACTCTAAGTTGACCAAAAATCCTTTGATCCTCAGTTTTACGGTCAAACAACATAACTTTATGATTGGTGAAAACGGTGATCTGGCCGTCACATTTGTCAAAGATGAAGAAGAGATGGAATATATCTTAAACAAGCTCGTTGAACTCCTCAATAAAGGGATCAAGTATAATCTCTCTAACAAGGTAAACATAGATACAATGGTCGAGAAAAAGAAGAAATTAACCCCAATGTCACTCTATGAATTATTCCCAAAGACCAACTGTAAAGAATGCGGAGAGGAGACCTGTTTCAACTATGTCGCCAAAATCATGTCAGGAGAAAAAAGCCATGAAAAGTGTCCCTATGTCGAGTCAAGGTTGATAAAAAATAAAATAACCCCTATAGACTTGAAATGGAGCATTTTCTAGATAATTAAATCGTCTCTTCTATCTTATGTTCACATTCGAAGCAGATCTCTTTTATAATATTACTCATAAACTGTTTACCACACTCTTTACAAGTATTTTCTATAAGACTCAGTTTAGGTCTACCTACTTTCACCATATAGCTGAAATAAGCTGTACACGCACAAGATTCATTTTTATTTTTATCACTCAAGTCAAACCACATTGATTATTTTTATTTCACGTTCTGCTCTTTCTCCCTTATCAGAGCTTCTCGTACAAAACTCTCTACCACGCCTTCGTATGGCACCTTTCCGTTAACACGTAATACACCATTAACCACCATAGAAGGTGACATTAATAGACCATATTTGTCTATCAGATCGGGGGACATGATATCAAGTTTTTCCACAGATACTTCTATGCCCTCTTTACCGAGCCTCTCAGCCACTTTACGTGCATTATCTTCCACTCGCTTACAGTTAACACAACCAGGTTGAACACCTATTACTTCGATTTTAACGACCACAGCGAATCGACAATAATCAACTAATTAACATATTTAAATATAGTTATGAATAATTAGTAAATATGACAAAGAAAAGACAAAACCCGACCACAACACCATCAACATCACCTAGAAAAGACTGGCACGGAGTACCCCGAGATAACATTAACTGGCACCCAACAATAGAACAGGAACTGTGCATCGGGTGCGGAATATGTGTTCTCGGATGCGGACCCGGGGTATTCGAATTCAACTATGAGACAAATAAATCTGTGGTTAAAAACCCCCTCAAGTGCAAAGTTGGCTGCGTTACTTGCGCTAATACATGCCCAACACACGCCATTGGGTTCCCTCCCTTAAGCTATTTGCATAAAATTATGAAAGAAGAAAACGTCATGCAACATAGTAAAAAAGAGTTATCTTCTAAAGAGTGAAACTCTTACCATTTTTCTAAAACTCCTCCATCAACCACAAACCCAGTAAAATCAACCCAACATCAAGAACATAGTTAAGAATATTACCTATTTTTACCAAACATCTACCTAACAGATGTCTCACCTCAGAGAAAAACAAGCTTAACAATACAGGTAGGCTTTCGATCCCCCGAAGATCGACATTTCAAAATGTACTCGTTTTGGAGAATCTCATCTATGGTATTTGGTAAGGCCCATCAAAGGTTCAGTTGTTTCCATTTATGAACGCGTAGCCAATCAGCAGTATTATTATGATGCCTGTGCCTAATATGAGGTTTTTGTTCTTCATATTAACTACTCTTTTTTATTTCTAATATGGGCTTTTGACATCTTTTTCTAACTATGCCCCATCTATCATCACAAAGCCCTATAATATTGAAACTTTTTTCACCTCTACATAAAATTAGTAGATCTGGATCCTTCTCCTTACAAGAGGATAAAATGCTTGAAGTGGAAAAGCCATTTGACAATATGGATTCAATAGAGATTTCTGGATAAAATAGTTCACACTCTATTTGTTTGTCAAGCGATTTCTGTTTATAGTATTTTTGGTCTATTTCCTCCGCGTAACTTGGATCACACATTAATATTTCCATGGCAGAACAATAAGGAACTGGTGGTACTGCAGTGTGTATCAATAGATCTGTCACGCGATCTCCAAAATACTTGAAGGCAGCTTTAATACATTCGTCAGAGTTGCCATCATAATTTACTAATATCCTCAAAATTCTGAACTCCTATAGATGTTTAGTATTCCTTTACTTCTAGCTTTTGGAATAGCTTTCAATGATAATGCCTCAAGGGAAGATACTAGCTCATCAATCTTTTCCCAGGGTATACCTATCAACGCCTCATCATCGGACATATCTGTAGAGTCTCTACACCCGTAACACCCAAAGCAGGCGTTAATCTCTCCTGATACATAAGGCACTGTTGTTACATCTACACATGTAGCTTGAAACACCGCAGTATCGAAGGATAGCCTGCCCCCTTCTTTATATATTGATGCCAATGCTAACCACATAATTTTCTCTGGTTTATCCTCTATAATTACCAGATCAGGTTGAAAAGTAGCTTTTTCTAGGGGCGCTCCCATCACGGCCTGTATTTCACCCGCCTTAAGACGCGCCATGGATTGCATGGTTTTTGAGGCTGCTTCCTTTGATTCGAAAAGCCCCATTGTCTTTAGCATAGCTCCATCTCTTATCTTATCTGGCAACAATTTGAAGCCTAATGCTGCTGCAGCCGCGGGACATGTTATATTGGACTCAGTTAGATGGCATATATTTCCCTCTCTGGCCTCCATTAATAGTTGACAGTACCGCATTTTCTTAAGCTCAATCTCTTCTGCTGGTTTTTCTTTATAGAATTTAATCGCTACAGGTTCTGAGGAGAGTTCTAATATTTTCTTTAACTTTCTAGAGTATTCTTTGTTTATTTCCGGTACATTCATAAACGCCACAGTTTCATTCATTCATTAATATATTTAGTTATTTAAATGCTATGTGGTGGTAATGTAAAGTCAAACAACATTGACCTTGATCTAGATGAAAACAGTTCTATTCTTTTGCACCTATAACTCAGCACGCAGCCAAATGGCTTAGGCATATTTTAACAAGTTCCATGTTGAATAATTCAAGGCTTAATGCACCGGAATCCAACCCACTGATATTAACCTATACGTAGTAGATGTTTATATTGCTTCAATAATCATCCAAACGCCTAACAAGACCAAACCTAAGCCAAGGATATATTTCATTATGTTTCCATAGTTTATCATTCGTTTGGTAAAAATATACCGAGACTGAGCTAACAATAAACTCAAGAACAGCACGGGTAAACTATGGCCAACACCAAACGCGAGCAACTGAAACCCACCATGAAGCGCTGAGGGAGCATTAAAGATAGTCATCATAACCGCAGGCAATACAAGGGCCAAGGAACATGGACCAAGAGCAATCGATATAACAACACCGAACATAAAAGTACTCAAATGATCACTTTTTCCACCAACCAAAGACATTAAATTGGTTCTCAGCTCATTCGAAACATCGGATATATGACCGGTAATCAATGACAAGGGTTCAAAACTATCCAAAACGCCTAAAGTGTTAACCCCAATGATTATCATTAACATTCCCGCCAATAAGTAGAATAGTTTACTAGAAGCAAGATTTACTGGAATTAGAGAGGATAACGCAAACCCGAGGAAAAAAAATACAAGGCTCATAGCTGAAATGTAACAGACCCCGATGGATAATCCTCGACTTTTATCTGGAGCATCTTTTAATGTGTAAGTCAAATAGGCTGAAACTAATCCAAGCGAGCACGGTGAGATGAAGGTTGTTAAACCATAAAGGAATAAGCCCAGATAACTAATCATCTTAACCCTCTAATTCATATATTTTTTCAATAAATGTGTCATATGAGATGCCTTCTTTTATAATCTCTTTTACAATAAGGTCCTCACCTAGAATAAGCACCATCCCATCCTGAGGCTCATATTTACTGTACTTTTCTATTACATCTAGTTTATTATCCTGATAATCATTTCCAAGAATCCAAGTAATATTATACATGTCATAGAGAAGAGACAGATCAGTTGACGTGCATGTTGATACAAGAACCGTGAAAATGGTGACTTTTTGCTCATCACAGAGAACATTGCAGATGTTTTTTAACTGTTTAAGCTGGATGTCATTTAGCTTTGAATATTGTCCTCCGCAACCTACAGACATAAAATGAATAATTACAGGTCTTACCTTATAATCGGCTAAGCTATACTCGACCCCATTCAAGTCTTCCAGTTTAAACACTGGACCTAAAGTGGTGTTTCCCTTATCTAAATTCTCAAAATCATTTGGATCCGATTGATTGTTTCCTTTTACAATAATAAAACCAATAACCAAGATTGTGATTAGAGATATGCTTAACATCAAATATTTGCGATTGACATTCACATTAACCAACTTTTTTAACTTTATCGTCTGGATTTGGGCAGGATTATGAGTACATTTGAAAAGTAGCTCCTTCATATTCCTAACTTCCAGAATCCTCTCTTTCCAAGCCATTTACCGAAGTAGACAAGGCTTAACATTACCGGCACCTCCCAGAATAACCCCATTGTAGTACCTAAAGCTGCTTGACTGCCCAACCCATACAGACTGATAGCTGTTGCTATCGCTATTTCAAAGTGACTGGACGAGCCAATTAGCACACTAGTTATAGCTTCAGGATAGGCAAGCCCAGCAAACTTGGTTGCCAATAAGTTATAACCCACTACTATGAAGAAACCCAGCAAGAGGGGTATAGACATTCTTACCATAAGGTCCGGGTTGTTTAGAAGCACATCCCCGTTCATTGAGAACAAAACTATCAAGGTGGTAAGTAAAGCAATTATGGATGCCCGTCCAACGGTCGGCCTATACGTGAACTCAAACCAGTCTCTACCCTTATTTCTTATCAGGTAAGACTTGGATACATAACCTATCAACAAGGGTAGCCCAATGAACAACAGTATGGATATAACCAGTAGACCCCTATCAATAGTAATATTCTGTAAACCGGTCAAGAGGGACACAACTGGGGCATATAATACCATGATGGTGACCGTGTTCAAGCTCGTATTCATGATGTTCTGCTCCTGATTTCCCTCAGCCAGTGATCCCCATACCAGAACCATAGCCGTGCACGGGCTAGAGCCAAGGAGTATCGCCGCAACGATTAACTGCTCATACCCCCCTAAGAATAACTTGGCCAGGTAAGCTGTCACTATTGGTGCTACTATCCAGTTCGAGAAGATGGTTAATATAATGGGCCTCGGGTTCCTCATTAATTTCATAAGCTCCTCAAGTTGAAGGTTAAGAAGAGCAGGGTACATCATGAAGAATAAACAGATGCCTATCGGGACGGATATTCCTCTAAACTGCAGATCATTAAAGGTTTGGCCTAGGATTGGATAATATTGAGATAAAGCAATCCCTATGCCCATACAAACAATCACCCATAAAGCGAGATATTTCTCGAATAGCCCAAGATGTACATGTTCTTCACTCATAATGTTTCACTATTTACCCTTAGATTGCCCTAGTTTCGTACTATGAGCACATCGGTTGGTGCGCTTGTGGCAATGGAGTGACTGACACTACCAAGAAGGAGGGCTTTAGCCTCACCCATGCCTCTGCTACCCACAACAATCAGGTCGGCTTTCTTTTTATCAGCGATCTCAATTAGCTCCTCATCAACATCCGTACTCCGTGCAGCGATAGTTTCTACATTAACTTCTTCTGAGATGTTCTCCTTTACTTGTTCAAGAATACTAATACTATAAGACTTGGTTACTAGTTCTCTGTAAATGTTAACTATTATTAACTCTGAGTTGTTTTGAAGTGCAATCTTCTCGGATTTTTCAACTGCCTTTTTTGAGTAGCTGGAGCCATCGTAGCCAACTAGTATCCTTTTCCACATATTATATTATCCCACATGGAAATAGATATAAACATTTTTAAAAGTGTTTATATGTATTTGTTCCGTGTTACTATGGATCTAACTAGAAAAGAGTTAGAGGTCTTACTTGAGACACATTTCTGTGATCTTGATGATACCAGGGAGCATGAATCCCGGCTGAAGAAGTTGTCGGATAAATATTTTCAAGATAAGAACATCCCGAGATATGTTAAAATTTTTAACAGTTTATCTGAAGAAAAACGATTAAAGATCTTATCCTTATTAACGATCAGGGAGATGTGTAACTGTGAATTAACTGTTGCGACCAACTCATCTCAGCCTAACCTAACTTACCATATAAAGATACTTGAAAACGCTGGTCTGGTAAGACAAAGACGGGAGGGGAAGTTTATCTATTATTCTCTCAAAGATGACCCTGTAACGAATCTAATTCTAGACTTGTTGAGAGAATTATTCAAGACAGATTAGAGCAAAGAGTGCCCATAGATATGTGAAGTTAATGAGTGGAAAGGGTAAATCATTGGTGTAAAATTGGGGTGGATCCTTCTTTACCTAGCTCCAAGAATAAATAGTTTTGATAAATGGGTTATTCAAGGCCGTTAGTATGCATCTTGAGTTGAGAAAAGATGATTATTTGGCAATTCTAAGAGATTCAAAGATGAGGATACTAAGTATATAATTTTCAAATATGCCGTCTCAGCAATAAGGTTCTAATGTTATTACTAATAAGAGGATATGGTAGGATTTGGTTAAACGAAGGGTTCTATTTTTGTGTACTCACAATGCAGTTCGTTCCCAGATCTCCGAAGCTTTGTTGAGAGAATTATACGGAGATAAATATACTGTCTATAGTGCTGGTGCTTCGCCCACTCAAATACATCCGTTGGCTATAGAGGTGATGAAAGAAATTGGTATAGACCTCTCGGATCAAAGATCAAAGAGTATTGAAGAGTTTAAAGGAAAAAAGTTTGATCTAGTTATCACCGTTTGCAAGGATACTCCTAAACTATCTTGTCCTTTCTGCTCGCCACCTAGCAGTTTCGGTGTTCCAAAAATCATAAAGGAAACCTTAGATGCAAAGCATTTCATTGAACATGGTTTTGACGACCCCTCTGGTGTTCAAGGTTCTAAGGAGGAGAGACTGGAAGCTTTCAGGGAGGTTAGAGATGAGATTAAAACTTGGATTAAAGAAAAGTTCAAGAACAGGGACAATATAGAATAGCTCGTTAAGAACCAATTTCTCAGGTAAGGTAAGAAACTCTCCAAGTTTTCCGTTATTATGGGTTATATAGATTTTCAGTTTAGCAGCGTGAAATGATTTCGATTTATTAATACGTCATAAAATCTGAGCTTTTTTTATTTTTAGGTTTTACTAGTACCAGAACTGAGATTAAACCGATAATCCCCAGAGTTGAACTGAGAATATAAGGTAAAGAATATCCTGGCAGAACCAGCCCGCCTATTTGGAATTGTGAGTCAAGATATGTTGCGTATAGATAGGTTCCGATCACAGGGAAGGTAATATCTCCAACCCTGAAGGCGACCTGATAATAGCCAAAGTATTCTCCTCTATGCGAGGACGGAGCTACATCAGCTTTAATCGCGTCAACAGCAGGCCTCCCTACGCTGAACCCGGTTTTCCGGAAGAAGTGACACAGAGCAGTCAGGTACACGGTGGGCATTAGAGGTAGAAGGAACCCCATTAAACGACCCAGCCCCTCACCGAGGGCTAATACAGGTTTTCTTCCCGATTTATCTGAGAGCTTACCCGCGATCCAGCTTGAGAATAAGCCAACTAGACCTGTTAAGCTGATGATGGTTCCAATTATCAGGGGTTTCACCCCGAATTTATCGTTGTAGAGCAGGGCTGAGAGGGGCATTGTTAACCCTAGAGCTCCTCCATAAGTGAACCCGAAGAACATCATTACCTTCATGGATCTAGTAAAGTTTATCCTGATCTTCCTCGACTGTTTCAAATTCACAGTGCTTATTTTACTGGGCACCGAGTCAACCACCTTCCAAGCCACCAAGGCAAGGGTTAACGCAGCAAGGAGGCTGTCCACAAAGTATGGAACTCGGTAACTGTTAGAAAGGCTTAGCCCAAGTACGTTGGAAGCCCACTGAATTGTGCCGCCGAAAACAGGCCCTGTCCATCTCCCAGCCATCGCGCAGGCTGCGGTAAATCCCAGTATCTCGCCCCTGCTTTGGATTGGAGAGGAGTCTACTATGAGTGCCTCTGTGGGTAAGGTTGCTGCTGCGCTGAGGGCTCCATTTAGGAGCCTGATGACTAGTAGCCACTTCCAATTGGGGGCAAGACCGGTTAAAGTGCCGAAGATTACGTCTCCTAATAGACCGTAAATAATAAGCTTCTTTCTTCCTATTCTGTCTGATAGTTTACCTATTATGGGTGAGAATATTGCTGATGATAGCGTAAAGGCTGAGATGAATACTCCAACCGATGCCACCGTTGCCCCCAAGGATGTTATGTACATTGGATAGAAGGATTGTGGGAGAAAGAAAGCGAGTGCTTCAACGAACTGGACGAAGCCAAGGATGAGAATGGTGTCCGAGTACTTCATCCTATTTATCAATTTATTACACCAGAGTTCTGTATGGTAGTATTCATCATCTGAATTTCAGCTTCAATAATTGGCATCTTCTGGATATTAAATAAAGAGAATTTATATTTTATGTTTAAAAAATAAACTAATATGGGTTTGGATGAGAAAGATAGAGAGATAATCTCAATCTTGAGAAGGGATGGTAGAACCTCATATAAGAAAATTGGTGATGCTCTCGGGTTCTCCGTTATGGGTGCAAAGAAACGCACCGATAAGATGTTAGAAGAAGGCTTAGTGAGAGTAAAAGCCGGCGTTAACATGGAAGCTCTCGGATACCACGCTGCGTTAATACTACTTGAGGTTGATAGCCAGAACCATAAGAACATCTTAAGCAGGTTTGAGAAATGCCCAAGAGTGGTAAATTTTTTCACACTGTTATCAGGGTATAATCTTGCCGCCTTAGTTATCGCAGAAGATCAAGATACTCTGGAGAGTGAATCACTGGAAAAATGTTCCCTTCGAAATCAGGAAGGAATACGAAGATCCGAGTTTTATCCCATTGGAGAGATCCACTACGCCCCATTTCTAACTATACGTGAAGAACTTTTCACGGGATTAGACGAGGATACACCTTGTGGGGTAAACTGCAGTGAATGCCCCAGGTATGATGAAAAGAAATGCCTGGGCTGTCCAGCTACAAAGTATTACAGGAGGTAATAAACACCACATGCATGCATATTGATCATGTTACTCCAGCTAGTGGCTGTGGTTTTACTGGCTCGTCTTCTACTGAGAATACTGCTAGTTCAGTGACCCAAAAGCCATCATCATGGTTTCCTTCTGGGTAGTATGGCTCGAAGATGTCTTTTCTAAGTCTTCTAGGTCTAGCTTCGAGAGGATGGACACTACATCCTCATGTTTCTCCACCTCATAATAAATGAAAACATCAGTTGCATGTAAATGTTAAGTCAAAACATTTAGCAACAAACTTGCGCGCGATAACATATGAAAGATGTTAAATCCAGAGTACACTGTTTTGTGGACATAAAGCCCAGAAAACAAAGTATTCCTAGAAGAAGATGACTGTACTATAGATTTGATATTCTTCATATACCATCGCATACATGGTGTTTAACCTTATAAAAAAAGGGGTCTGAATGCTTTGTTACATGACTTTACGCTTGTTGATTCTGCTCTCCAGCTTCTTCATCCCTTTCACATGGATGGGTTCAGGCTCGCGAATAGATTCTACAAGGGCGGTTTATGGAACAACGCCTATACTACATTAGAAAAACTTATCACCCTGACATGTTCACCGAACAAACGCTTATAGATTGAGAAAAGCTGTCTTAGCCATCTATCTACGCCCGTACCAATTACTTCCCTTCCAACCATCCATGTTACCGAGCTATTCCAAGGCAACCCTCCTATAGGTGGGGCAACGTCTCACATAGAGTGAGGAGTTCCTCCGGATCTTGATGCAGGGTTCTACGCCCCTCTCCTCCAAGTAAGTGAAGTTGAAACCTGTGTCCTCGCTATTTATTTAAGAGCAACACAAGTATATACTGTGACTAACCGTGGTCCCTATTTTAACCTGTTATTCGATCTTCCTGTATTAAGCAGCACTAACAAGGAGGTACCTACAGCCAATCCCAGTGACCCCGTGTATAAACTGTTTGACCTCATCGTCGTGCATAATGTTGGAGCTATAGTAATTATTGAAAACAAGAGCCCAGTCGGTATAGTAACCGAGCGAGATATCATTGACCGGGTGCTAAAACAGGAAAGGGACGTGGAGGTAACGACGGTGAGAGAGATCATGTCGTCTCCTCTAGTGACTATCGAATCAAACAAGTCTATACGCGAAGCCATTGAATTGCTTAGAACCCACGACATAAGGAGGATCGTGGTGACAGAAAACGGAAAAATGATCGGCCTCACCACAGAGAGGATGCTGTTGACCCGCGCTCATACAGTTTACTTGGAGAGTACAAGGGGATTAAACGCAGGCTCAGTGGACTCAGGGATCGAAAAGCCCGTGGTGGCCTACCTGAGTACTTACCCTCCCCGGGAATGCGGTATAGCCACCTTCACCCAGGACCTAGTTGACTCAATAACCAAGCAGCAGACCCTCTCACCACCAGTCGTAGCAGCCATCAATGATAAGGGAGGTTACTATGATTACCCTGTTGAGGTCAAGCTACAGGTGGAACGGGATAGTCAGGAGTCCTTCAAGGCCGTGGCCCACCGGATTAATGACTCGGGTGTAGACGCTATAAACATACAACACGAGTACAGCTTGTTTGGAGGCAACTGGGGTGAATACCTCGTATCCTTTATGGAGGAGGTGGACAGACCCATTATAACGACTCTTCACACGGTACTTCAGGATCCCCCACCAGACGCGGAGAGGGCAATGACTGATGTCCTAAGGCTCAGCGACCTGGTCATCATCTTGGCGAGAGTGGGAGCAAGGATACTTGAGGAACGTTACAACATCCTACCGTTAAAGGTAAGATACATACCTCATGGATGCCCCAATGTACCCTTTGTAAGAAGTCAGACGGCGAAGAGCGGGTTGGGCCTCGAGAATCGTTATGTTTTATCCACTTTTGGTCTTATAAGCAGAGGAAAAGGGATTGAGTACGCAATAAAGTCATTACCAGAGATAGTGGAGAAGAACCCCGGGGTTCTCTACCTTGTAATTGGGGAGACGCATCCCGAGGTCCGGAAATATGAGGGAGAATCTTATAGACAGAGTCTATTTGATCTAGTATCCGAGCTGGGTGTGGAGAATAACGTAAGGTTTGTGAACAGGTTCTTGAGTAAGAGCGCCCTGATCCGGTTCCTACAAGCAACCGACACTTATATACTTCCGTACCCCAACAGGGACCAGATCAGCAGTGGCACAATGCTCTACGCCCTTTGCACGGGTAAAGCTATAGTTACCACTCCCTTTCTCCACGCAGAAGAAGTCATAAAAGAGGGGGCGGCACTACGTTGCGAGTTCAGGGACCCTGAGTCCATCGCAGGGAAGGTCAAAACCCTCATCCAATCGGAGAGTCTAAAAGAACGGTATGAGAGAAGGGCTTATGAGTACACGCGGGACAAGATCTGGCCTAATATTGCCATGAAGTACATCAACGAGGTCTACAAGTCCCTTGGGATGTGAGGCTATGAGGAGAACTGGTGAACACAAGCTTAATGGTGTCAGGCTTTTTACAGATGAGACTGGTATCCTACAGCACTCAAAGTACGGTGTTATTGATAGAAGACACGGCTACTGCATTGATGATAACGCCAGGGCCCTGATAGCCGCTATAAAGCACCATCAGATATATGAGGATAATGAATCTCTTCGACTAGCCAAGAAATATCTGGAGTTTCTGCTCTTCATGCACATTGAGGGTGGTGGCTTCCATAACTTATTAAGCTACGATAAAAAATTTCTCGACGAGGAGGGCACAGAAGACAGCGTTGGACATGCTCTGTGGGCTACTGGTTGTACAATGAACTCCCAAGCGCCACAGATGCTAAAACAGCTTTCGAGATTTCTATTCGACGAGAGCCTTCCTAAGGCAAGGAGTTTTACATCTCCACGGGCAGTAGCTTTCACAATCCATGGACTGTGTGAGTATAGTAAAGCACACCCAGAAGACAATAACCTAAAGAAAGACATTGTAAGATTTGTAAATTTCCTGGTCGACAGGTACATTGATAACGCTGAGCAGGGTTGGATGTGGTTTGAAAACTATGTGACGTACGCTAACTCGAGGCTTCCTCAGGCTATGCTTGAGGCAGGTAGTTTACTTGGGGAGGACAAATTCCCCTTGATTGGCGAGGAATCACTAAATTTTCTCTTGGATACCCAGTTTATTGATGGTGTCTTCCACCCCATAGGCACGGATGGATGGTACATGAAAGGTGGGAAAAGAGCTTATTATGACCAGCAGCCCATAGAGGCCTCCTGCATGGTGGAAGCTTGTATGACGGCCTCGAGAGTATTGAGCGAAGGAAAATATGTTAAATACGCTCGTGACGCTTTCAATTGGTTCCACGGGGAAAACTCATTGGGCGTAACCCTGGCAGACAAAGATGATTATACCTGTTTTGATGGCTTGACTCCGAAAGAGTTGAACCAGAATAAGGGAGCGGAGTCAACCATTTCATATCTGCTAGCTGCTTTATCAATCAGCACTGGATATGAACAAAAAATTTAATCTAAGGCATCATTTTTAAGGAAAT
Source organism: uncultured Candidatus Bathyarchaeia archaeon (assembly GCA_964559475.1). Lineage (GTDB taxonomy): Archaea > Thermoproteota > Bathyarchaeia > TCS64 > TCS64 > RBG-16-57-9. The sequence goes on from CAZLHX010000057.1 coordinate 12,837, forward strand.
AGCTAGATTTTCAAGTTTACTTAATTCAAAGTCGTTCCAGAAGATTATATGGAGTCCGTGTACTTTGTTGCGGTTAAAAACTTGGGCACCTTGAGACTAGAGTCGTATTAGGAGTATATTTTTATGCCTATCATCTATTGCAAGTGCCCTGAGCATAGTATAATAAAAGATTGGCTAAAGTAGTATTATATTATACGCCCCCGTACATGTAAACGAGAAGATTAACCGGTGGTCCTCACGATTCAAAGCTCAAGTAATAACAAAGCTAGGATTAACGTTGACCGTAAACTAAAGTTTAAAACATTTTTCTATATAATAATTCTAGTCATCTCACTTTTCACCCTAGATCTAGTTTTTGGGTGGAAAACAGTTGAAGAAATCCCTTCATTTCTACAGCCTTATAATAAAATTATTTTGTGGTTCAATCCATACCTTATATATGTTCAAGCGGGGTTACTCTTTATTTTCGGTTACTTATCGATTAATGTAGTCAGTAGCTTGATCTACATGCATTTTTTGCGTATAGCAGATCATCCTACAGCTGCAGCCATTCGAAGCATATTTAAGATCTCTGGGATAGCTGTTTTACTGTCCATCGTCGCATCTATATTCAATGTAAACCCGGCTGCGGCCCTGACAGTAGGGTCTTTCGGTGGCTTGGTGGTGGGTTTTGCTACTCAAACAATTTTATCACACGTGGTGGCCGGTGTGTTTCTGTTAATAACACGTCCTTTCATTCTTGGTGATCTAATCACAGTCTCAGGGCATACCGGTCTGGTGAAAGAGGTGAAGTTAATGCACATTGTCTTAGAGTCAGAAGATGGGGAAAACTATATACTTATACCAAGTGGATCGGTGGTAACCCAGATAATTAAGAAAAGAAAATCTACCTCAAAACAGAAGCCCATCGAGACTGTTCTAACCTTGGATCCTCTTCAAGGCAACGTACTGGAAGGGTCGAAGATGGAGTTCACCGGGAAGCTTGTGGAACATGACACGGGGGATCCTATTCCAGGTGTGGACATAATGATGTGTGAATGCGATCTTGGTGTGGATGACCTTATTGTTTCGGGAAAAACTGGAAACGATGGTAGGTTTAATGTGATGTGGAAAGCGGTAAAAATGGATTGGGGGGATAGAACCGCTGAGATTTACGCAAAATTCCAGGGGAACGCCAATTATGGAGAATCAAAAAGTGATGTGTATAAAATAAAACTGAGAGGGAATAAGATTCAATAAAAAATGTATATACACATTTTCACGCGCTTGAGACTAGTGTTTATCATAAAACTGATACATAGTCATACAAGTGATCTCTTGTTAAGGGATGTTTGTGCATGGTTTATGTTGAAGGAAAAAGAATAGCAATGTTATCGCCTGTTGCCTGGAGGACACCTCCAAGGGCTTATGGGGCTTGGGAAACAGTTGTCAGCAATATTACGGAGGGGTTAGTATCAAGGGGCTGGAATGTGACTCTTTTCGCTACAGCTGACTCAATAACCACCGCAAAATTGTCCGCTACTGTATCTAAGGGCTATGAGGAGGACCAGAGCGTTGATCCTCGTGTTGTCAGCTGTCTACACATCTCCGAGGTCTTCGAACACGCAGAGGAGTTTGACCTCATCCACAACCACTTTGATTACCTGCCATTAACATACTCTAGGCTTGTGTCCACACCTGTCTTAACCACGATCCACGGGTTCTCATCTCCACAGATAATGCCCGTCTATTACAAGTACAAGGATAACTACTTCGTCTCGATAAGCGACTCTGATAGAGCTGCGGGGTTAAACTATATAGCTACAGTGTACAATGGAATTAACCTTTCAGATTTTACTTTTAATGAAACTCCCGGTGATGCCTTATTAGCGTATGGACGTATCCACCCAGATAAAGGGTTCCACCTAGCAATTGATGTAGCTAAAAAAAGCGGACGTCGGCTGATCATGGCAGGTTACCTTCAGGATAGACGCTATTTTGAAGATAAGATTGCCCCACATCTTGATGGGGAGAACATCGAATACGTGGGGACTGTCAGTGTCGAAGGACGTGACGAGCTTCTTAAAAAAGCGTACGCTGTTCTACACCTTAATACAATCCCCGAGAGGTTCGGGCTGGTCATGGCGGAGTCCATGGCAGCCGGCGTACCGGTGATCGCCATGGACCTTGGCTCATGCCGAGAGGTAGTCGCTGATGGAAGAACAGGGTTTTTGGTCCAAGACGTTGAAGAAGCTGTAGAGGCCGTCGAGAAGATCCCAGAAATAAGCCGGCGAGCATGTCGTCAGAGGGTTGAAGAAAAATTCTCTCTGGAAACCATGGTTAAGAATTATGAGAAGGTATATCATAAAATCTTTCAGATAGAAGAGACTAAAGCGGGTTTCGAGGGGACTTGAGGTGAATAAATTGATTAAACGTTTTTCAGGTAACCCGATACTAACGAAAGAGGATGTCCCATATCCTGTGGCAACGGTTCATAATGCAGCAGTTATCAAGCACAACCATGAGTATGTCCTGGTGTTTCGTTCTCATCGCTTGAATGGTCGAAGCATCCTCGGGATAGCCCGAAGTAGTGATGGGTATAAGTTTAAAGTCGATCCCAAGCCATTCATGATACCTTCTGGTGAATACGAGGAATATGGTGTTGAGGACCCCCGCATTACTTATCTGGGTGGGGAATATTTGATCACTTATAACGCTTATTCTCAGTATGGTGTGCGCGTTGGATTGGCTTGTACGAAAGATTTTAGCCAGGTTGAGAGAGTGGGTTATATCACACAGCCGGACATGCGGAATGTGGTCATCTTCCCGGAGAAGTTCGGGGATTATTATGTTCGCCTTGATCGTCCTCACACAGAGTTGACCAGATGGTCTATCTGGGTTAGCTATTCTAAAGACTTGGTACACTGGGGGCAGTCAAGGATCGTGATTAGAGCAGAGCTATATCGTTGGGACGCGATGAAGCTGGGGCCCGGTGCTCCTCCGATAAAGACTGAGAAAGGATGGTTGAACATATATCACGGTGTTTATGAAACAATGAGTGGAGCTGTTTATCGTCTAGGTGCAGCATTACACGATTTACATGACCCAGGGAAGATTATTGGCGTCGGGGATCACTGGATATTGGAGCCTGAGGACCCGTGGGAAAGGGTGGGATATGTTCCAAATGTTGTTTTTTCCTGTGCAGCAGTTCCGGAAGAGGATGGTAGCTTAAAGATTTATTGGGGAGGTGCAGACACGGTTATGTGTGTCGGGACAGCTAGTATCCACGAGCTTGTGGAGCATTGTCTTAAGGAGAGTAGAAATCCTCTATAGGTCATAGTACTAGACAAGTATAATGTTTATTTTTACTTAACAATACTACATATGCGCTGTGTTATTATATGCCTTGGTTATTAATCGATCATAAATTAAGTCTAGTATGCTTGCTACATGCACATTAAGTCTATAAGTGATGGTTTAGCAGGTTGCACATACCATTTGTAAAACACATCATAATTCAAATGATTTGACGATTGTTGAGATGGTGTTACTATCACGGAGAAGTTTAGAAACTGTTAAAGTATAAAGAAACATAGAAACTAGAAAAGCGTATCAACATGATATGACAAAACGCCATAATTCATTACGCAAACATATTTTCTGAAATCTACGTGTGAAAAACAATTAATGCATCTTTAAAAGCCAATATAAAGAAAATACGTGACAATGTTATCTTTTTTATTCATAAAGATTATAAATTGCTAAGAGAAAAATCTGACTCAATGACTCGTTACAAGGGCAACCCAATTCTTAAACCTATTAAAAGTAACCCTTGGGAGTCAAGAATGGTGTTCAATGCAGCTACAACGTATCTTGACGATCGGGTTCATATTCTATACCGCGCCATAGGAGAAGACGGTGTATCTAGGCTTGGGTACGCTTCGTCATCAGATGGATATACAGTAGACGAGCGGTTATCGTCCCCAGTCTTTGAACCAAAAGGTGCAAAAGAGAGGTGGGGATGTGAGGACCCCAGATTAACACCTCTGAATGGAAAATATATTATGACTTACACAGCTTTCCACGATCGCATCTTATGCGCATTTCAAATCGCCATGACATCCATCTCCCAGAGTGATTTTATGTATAAAAACTGGAATTGGGATAGTCGTTGGTACCCATTTCCAAGAGTTCAAAATAAGAATGCCGTTATATTTCCACGTAAGATAAATGGAAACTATGTTATGATCCACCGATTCCACCCAGACATCTGTATAGCATATTCAAGAGATCTCAGACAGTGGAATAATATCCGGGCTGTGATGGGCCCTAGGCATAGGATGTGGGACTGTATGAAGGTTGGAGCTGCGGGTCCACCGATAGAGATCGATGATGGATGGCTCCTAGTGTATCATGGGGTGGATGAGAGAAGGATCTATCGTCTAGGCGTAGCTATGCTTGATAAGAGAGACCCTGAAAAAGTAATCTATCGTTCAGAGGAACCAATATTGGAGCCAAAAGATGACTATGAACGTTTTGGATTTGTCCCAAACGTCGTTTTCAGCTGCGGCTCGATACTTCTAGACGGCAAACTCCTAGTATACTATGGTGGCGCAGACACTGTAATCGGTGTAGCAACATTTAATTTAAGTGAAATAATTAAATAGACTCGATTAAAAACATTTAATTCAGTCTAAAATCCACGTTTTTTTCTTTCGTTCTTAGAAAAACTGCGAGTAAAGAATAAAAGGCACTAAAGAGCACAATTGAATAAACACGAGATTGAAAAATTAAGCTGTCAAGTTCACAAACTTAACTCTACTACACCACATAAAAAGAAACATATAACTGATAAAGTCGAACACATTAGTCATTTTTAATATCATACAACACAAGTACACAATTTTTGTTCTCCTCTGTATACTAGCAATTAAAATGGCCATCATGCTCCCAAGCGCGGGCATTTCCAAAATTTTAATCACATGAAGCACAACAAAGTTATTTTCTATACTCTGGACAACCATAATAAACGTAATTTAGTAAATAAGATACCATTATAACGAATAAAGATAATACAATAAATGCTGTTGATCACCGGGAAAAAAATAGAGGAACTATTCAGATGTGGAAGACTAGAAGACGGGTTAGAGATACTTCTTAAGGAGATGCTTTATTTCCTCGGAGATATGCCCATTGACAATTATCATGATTACAGGGACTTCAGGCATAAGGGCCTGGTGGATTACCTAGTTTATCGATTTATGGATGAAAAGTGGAATAAAAAATATGCAGAGAAATGTGGTTTAACTCATGATAACCATTAAATCTCTGATGAAAAACAGTGTCGAGGCAACTGATAAAAGTAACCTACTATTTATTCTTTTTAAAGAAAATAATCCTTTAAAAAAGGATTACCAAATTTTTTACAGTAAATTTTAGTTGCAT
>CAZLHX010000058.1:0-18127 GCA_964559475.1 uncultured Candidatus Bathyarchaeia archaeon
AGGAAACTGTATTTTCCTTTTGGCTTCCATTCCATAAAGCGGGCGGTGGTTTCTTTCGCTTTTTCGGGTGAGTACTCCCAGGTAACTAACATTTTCAAGGTTACTATTCACGCATGTATTAATTGATAAAGGAAATATTTATTTTTTACACTCTGAAAACAATAACGGAGTTTTCCCATCTTAGTTTCGTATCACCTACCCTGTAGTCTGAACTATATGCGATATTCATTACAATGGTTTCAGCAACCCTTACAAGATCACCAGAACTTCTGAACCAAGACCGAATAAAAGTCCAAAAGCAACGGACAAATAATACCAATTAATACACCAAAAGAACCCCAAAAAAGCTTCCAAACAGAGAATTTGGTAGGTGCCGGGGATGGGATTTGAACCCACGCTCTTTATCCGGCTAAGGCACTGGTGCCTTTTCCTCTGGATCATGAGTCCAGCGCATTAGCCAAGCTATGCTACCCCGGCTCCTCCAAAGGTAATTGCGAACTATAATAAAAAGGATAAGGGTCTATGCGAGTAATTACTCTTCACACAGTTTAGGCTTATTGAGGGCTACAGGTTTTCCATCCCTGTAATAAACTCTTGGAGTTAGCATATTCATATGGTTTGCCAGACTGTAAGTCATTATTCCAGCCAAATTAGCAAGGTTGGTGGCGTTGTTCTCTCCTTCTCTGCTTAGAGCCTCTATAGTATCACCTGGCTGAATATCGGTGCCTGAAAGGTCCACGATGAAGTGGTTAACAGAGACGGTTCCCAGTAATGGTTTCATTTCATCATTAACTCTTACAATTCCTTTATTTGTTAGACTTCTAGGATATCCATCACTATAGCCGACGTGGAGTGTGCCTACTTTCATCCTCTCAGGAGCGACAAAACGTCTGCTATAGGTAAGGGACTCTCCTTTCTCTATCGTCTTCACATGTTCAACTCGTACTTTCCATGCCATGCTCTGTTTAAGCTCTATTCCCTTTCCCATATCCTCTTTTTCAGGGTATAAGCCGAAGAGCATAAGACCTGGTCTTACAGCATCAAGGTAGCTATAGGGTTTATGTATAACCGCATTACTGCTTGCAATACTCTTTGTGCCAGGGTCAATTCCCATTTGTGTGACTGTTGAGTCGATATCGAGGAGCCTTTCTACCTGTTTCTTGTCAAGCTCTTCATCTTCACTGAATGTGCTAAACATTCCGTCGATATTCAATCCTGGCAGACTGGTTACATATTTGATCAACTCTGGGGCTTCATTCCATCTTACCCCTACCCTCCCTAAACCTGTATCAACCTTTATCCACACCTTGGCTTCCTTCCCCAGCTTTTCAGCTGCTTCACTTAACATTCTTGCAGGCTTTTTCTGATATATAGTCTGGATTATGTCCACATCAACGACGGTTTCGAATTGATCAGGGGAGAATAGAGGATCAATGCAAACAATACCAATATCTAGACCTGCTTCTCTTAGTTGAAGGGCTTCCCATAGCTTAGCTACTAGAACTCTCTTTACCCCCTGTGTTTGCATGTATGCAACACAGGGGACGATGCCATGTCCGTATCCGTTTGCCTTGACGCATGGTACAATTTCAGCATTTCCTACCTTATTTTTTACTTCCTGAATATTATGCCCGATGGCATCTAAGTCTATCTCAAGCCAGTTCTGAAATCCTTCCATTTTTTCGCGAATTGTCTCAGAGTCTGGTTGACTCTCAAAATACTTGCTCATGAAGGGAATTACGTGGCATATGTTATATAAGGTTAGAAGAGAAAAGCTGGAGGTAATGCGAATTTCTCAAGTTCAGTCCTTGTTATGGCTTTTATCCTCCAGAGTTCCATCTCTTGATCAGGCAATACGAATGTTATACTCGTTCCTCTCTTTCCAGCTCTAGCCGTTCTTCCTATCCTGTGGAAATACATGTTAGGATCATCAGGCACATCTAAGTTAATAATGAAGGGAACATCGACTATATCCAACCCCCTGGCTGCTACCTCGGTGGCCACCAGAAGCTCAAAATTATCATCCTTAAACCCATCTAAGACACCTTGACGTCGAGCTTGACTGAAATCGCCATGGATAGCCCTTGCGGGGATATTATCCCTCTTCAACTGGCTCGCTATTCGGTCAACTTTTCTCTTAGTCCTGCAGAAAATTATTCCTCTCTCAATCTCGAAATGTTCTATGAGTCTTTTCAAGTTATCGTATTTTTCGTGTTCAGCCATAATCATATAGTATTGTTTGATCGTCGTTAAACCGATCTCGTCTCTACTCATGTTGACCTCCAAGCTATCCGGCATGTACTTAGCGCTCAGTCTTCGAGTCCTCTCATCGAAGGTTGCGCTCCATAAACTCACCTGTCTGCTCCTCGGCGTCTTGTTTAATATCCATTCAATATCTTCAAAAAAGCCCATGTCGAACATACGGTCAGCTTCGTCCAGTACTACCATCTTCACATGTCTAAGATCAAGATGACCTCTTTTTATCTGGTCGATAATTCTTCCAGGGGTTCCGACAACGATTGTAGGATTTTTCCTGAGTTCTTGTATCTGCCCGTTTATGCTTACCCCACCGTATATGGATATAGCCCAGACTTTAGTGTACTTCGCGTAACTATTGATATCGTCAGTGATCTGTTGAGCTAGCTCTCTAACTGGTGCAAGTACAAGTCCCTCAACATAACCTGTGTCTGGCTTTAGCATCTGGATCATCGGTACACCGAAGGCTGCCGTCTTACCCGTCCCTGTTTTTGCTTGACCAAGGACATTCTTTCCTTCTAGCATGGGTGGTATAGCGTTTTCCTGTATGGGAAATGGTTCCTCAAAGCCAATGTCATCGAGTGCTCTAAGAATATCTTCTTCTATTGGGAGTTCTTCGAATTTCATATCTATCAGCAATACTGTTGTGAATCTCATGTGAGAAGGTGGCGGTGCTAATAAAACCTATTCATGAAAACCAACCACACATTATTATATTTAAATAAAGATGATGATAAAAAACTGTGTTTGTCTTGTTCTTTATACTTAAGGTTTACAACCTACTCTTCTTACCTTCTAATATGCCATCCAGTTTAGTAAATACATTTATCGCGACATTTGTAATTAGTTTATTATCATTAATCGGTATCTTTACTGTCTCCTTGGCTCAAGAGACTCTTCATAAGATACTCTCTGTCCTTGTTGCTTACTCAGCTGGTACAATTTTAGGAGTCCTCTCTGTTTGATCTTCTACCTGAAGCGGTAGAACTCGTAGATGAGCACCTCGTCTACCCGATCATCGCGGTTGGGTTCGGGGTATTTCTGTTTCTAGAGAGGATCCTTTATTGGTACCATGGACACGGTCATACCCACGAACTGGAGGAATCTTATGAAGGTGTGACAAAGGAATTTGCATATCTTAATCTAATAGGGGATTTTATACACAACTTTATCGATGGGATGATTATTGCAGCAGCGTTCATTAACAGCTTCGCGATAGGGCTAGCAGCAGCCATAGCGGTTGCCTTCCATGAACTTCCCCAAGAAATGGGAGATTATGGTATCCTGGTTTATGCTGGTGTAGATAGGAAAAGAGCTCTTTTATACAACTTTGGTGCAGCCTTATCCGTCGTATTCGGCGGAATATTTGGCAGCTTCTTCATTGGAGCAGTAGAAAATCTAGCCGGAAATATGATCGCCTTCAGTGCAGGAGCTTTCCTCTTTCTCTCTGCCTCTGAATTGATCCCAGAGATGTGGGAGGACAAAAATAGAAAAACAGCCTTAATCCAGATGGTTATACTTTTCTTAGGAATGCTGACAATATACGCTTTAGGCTTGTTTTTCCACCATGAATAAGTATAGGTTTCATAAACCACGAGATACTAGGACTGGTAATGAGGATAGTTACAGTAGATGACGAGGGTCTCAAGACTGCAGCTAAATCAGTACTAGCAGGGGGTGTCGTAATATACCCCACTGAGACTGTCTATGGGCTTGGGGCCTTACCCAGTGACCCTGACGCGACGAGAAGGATTTGTAAGATAAAGGGTAGAGCGGATAAGCCTTTACCACTTATCTGCAGTGATATCGATAAAGCAAGAAAAATAGTGCAATTCAATACTGCAGCCGAGATACTTGCTGAAAAGTTTTGGCCAGGACCACTTACCATGGTACTGCCTCGAAAAGTGGATTATCCTTTTTGGGTAACAAGGCACAAGAAAACCTTAGCAATTCGAGTATCTGGTTATGAGCCAGCCAGAAAGCTCGCAGGGTTATCTGCAGGAGTAATGATAAGCACTAGTGCAAATAAGTCAGGAGAACCTCCAGTGACTTCAGCTAAAGAGGCTGTAAAAATGTTTAGTGGAGAAGTTGATGTTATAATAGATGGGGGACAGAGTCCTGGAGAGATTCCTTCAACTGTTCTTGATTTATCAAGTGAGGAACTTTGGATACATCGTATTGGTCCAATCTCAGGCGAGGATATAATTAAAACCTTAAAATCTTAGAGTTTCCACCCTTTTTCCACAAGTTTCGCTATACATTCATTTTCTGGAGAATTCAGGGATAGTGCTACAGGTTCACATTTAGTTCTAAAAATGAACATGGTAGGACAGGGAACGGGGTCCTCTGAGAGGGTTTCCCAATTTGCCATACCTTTCGCGATAATTAAATCAGCATTATTGAACCGATCTAAAAACCATTGAGGTGATTCATCCAGTCTTACTCCAATAGCGTCTGTTCCAGTGGTAATCACTTCATCAGCGATTTTTTCCATACCAACCATACTGGAGTCATCTAGTGTCGCATCGTTTAGACTTGGGCCTCCTTTAACGGCAACTGTGATTTTTGCTCCAAGTTTCTTTAATTCTTCAACTAAAACAGTATCAAACCCTATCTCTCCAGCATTATCCGTAAAGAAGAGTATCACTGTATTTTCCTCTATCTTGGATTTGAGTTTATCAGTATCATCAAGGAAAAACCCCTCATGAAGTAACTCCATAGCGGAGTCTATATCGCTATTACTACCTGGGACGTCATAATCGAGGACGTTTCCTAGACAGCTTATAAGTGCTGAAATCCTGAGTCGCCCCGCCTCTGGCCTATCTTTAATCAATTTCTTGAGTTTCGGTAATAGTTCTAATGCTCTCTTGTTTGCTTCTTCTTTCATCTCTTTATAAGGATCTTTACAACCAGTTACTCTTGCTATTATTCTACCCCTCTCAGCGCCCAAGACGCTCGGTACAGCCTCTGAGTTATAGGATTCTCCCAGCATTTTGAGGAGTTCTTCCATGGCTTTACGTCTAATCTCTTCGTTTTCGGTACTCATTTGGATCATCTTGTATCCTCTGTGGAGGAGACAATAGCCACATCTGGATCCCACTTTCATGATACCCTGTTCAGTGTACATAATCTAAAAAACATATCGAGTATATTGATTATATATGGAGTATAATTTACTGGCAACTACAGAGCAGCTCACAATTAGTAATGCAAGCAGTGAGTTATGGATGAATCTCAGGGCAGTTGGTGATGAAAACGCAAAAGTAGACCGATCAAGGATCAAGGGCTTAATTCTCGGTTACTCTTCTCTAGGAGCAGTAGAAGCCATACACTCGCTAAGAACATATATGCAGCAGGAACCTGATAGATTTAGTAACATTTACAGAATAATGCCAATTCTTACCTGGGTAGATACCCGCATCGAGGACATGGTTCAAGAGGTTAAAAAACAAAAACATAGGATTGGTGATAACGATACTTTCAGGGTCACAGTTGAGAAAAGGAGAACCAACCTAGGACGATTGGAAATCATTGAACCCGTAGCAGAAGTCATAGATAATGATGTAGACTTGGATAACCCTGACTGGATAGTTCTAATCAACATTCTGGGTGAAAAGACCGGCGTCAGTGTGATAGAGCCAAAAGATAAGTTGAATGTCCAGAAGGAGAAATATGAGTTATCTAAGAAGAGGCATTAAAGCGCATTTCTCGATAATAAGACTCTCTAGTGCATCATATTTGTTACCATCAAGAGTTACTAGTGCCTTATCTGTTATCTCGTAGACTTCCTTAAGATTGTGAAACTTATCCTCATCCAAGTCTAGGACATCCTCGTCTTCCTTTCCCAGATACTGAATAATTGACCTTGTTGTACTCTCTGGGTTCTCAGCGATCACAAGTAATGCCAAATTTTCAGTAGCAGAAGTGACGCCCATCATTTCGATAGCTTTACTTATCTGATCCTGAGCGGAGGCATAAAGCAAAGCTTCGATCTCAATCTTATTGCTTACTATTATGCCCGTTTTGGCTGCATATAAGGAGTTTATTGCCGAATAGTACAGATGCTTCCATCCTGCTACCTTATCTGCGTCGAAGATCTGGAAAAAAGCCTCACCTTTAATCTCATCCAGTTCAACTAAAGTCCTATTAACGTCTTTAATTTTTATCCCAGATATTCCAGTTATCGCTATTTGCATATTATTATCGGCAACTTGTAGTATCCTCAATTTTGGAAATTAAGGATCTCCGTAATCATTAAGCATATCGTAAAAATTCTTAGAAATACCTCCCTCGAGATTCTGTCAGGGGTATTAAGCTAAGAATGTGGCTAGATTTAAGAGATAAATAGAAGATATATTCGTATGAACAATGTAAAGATCGGAATACCAAAGTTCCACTATAATGGGCATTTTGGACGGGAGGAAATTGACTCAAGTCCAGATGTAATGGAGCAGGGTGGTCTAATCGAACTTTTAGAGGATCTTGGCTGTGAAATAGCAGAACGAAAGACTGCCCAATTAACTCCAATAGAAGAACGGGCCTATGGGGCGAGAAACAGAATGGCCCTCGCATCAAATAATCTAGCTGATATCGTGGCAGAGGAGATACGAAATGGTATTCTACCCATCGGGCTCCTTAGTAATTGTAATGGATTAATGGGGATGCTAGCTGGACATCAGAGATCCGGTGGTTTAAACCAGAAACTCCAAGTCGGGCTCGTCTGGGTAGATGCCCATGGAGACTTTAACACTCCCGAGACGAGTCTCAGTGGCATGATGGGTGGAATGCCAGTTGCAATAAGCACAGGGCTCTGTCTTCATCATATCCGTAGAACCTGTGGACTTGACCCCCCTCTTGCCCCGAAATACGTGACAATGGTAGGAGTGAGAGACACTGATCCTTGGGAGCAGTACCTACTCGACAAATATGATATTCCCCAAATTACTGTTGAGGATATAAGAAGGCTGAGTCCCGCCATAGATATGGAGATAGACAGACTCTCAAGATTAACTGATCTTATCTACGTCCACATTGATCTGGACGTTCTCGAACCAGGTGATATACCTGGTGCAGGACTGCCTGTGGAGGATGGACCCACTGCCCAAGAATTAGCTGAAGCACTTGAAATAATGTTTGAGAGCCCAAAGGTCACAGGGTTCGGATTAGCCAGTTATCCTGCAAGTAGAGATCCTGATGGAATAGGACTACGCTCCGTTTACCGACTAGTTGAGGGGGTAATAAATGGGTATAAGAATAGATAAAAACTGTTAAATCACAAACTCTTCATGCTCTACATGCCTTTTTTTAATTCCCAGGTCTGATACTCTGAACTTTCTTCCTCCAAACAATTCAGCTTCTTTTTCTCCAGCGACCAGAGCGTCTAGTATTCTACCTAAGCTATCAGCCTTCATTATACCGCTCCCACTTGCAGCCCCTATATAGTATAGACCAGAGTTTTCGTAGAGTACAGGGGTCTCATCGAGACTGTTAATTGCGTACTGACCTGCCCACATGTTCATAGGTCTAACATCCTCAAAGCACGGGAAATATTTCACAAGTACATAGTAAATATCATTTGTATAGTAATCCTCCTCGGCCTGAGGGTCCTCCTCTAACTCGAATTTTCTTCCCATCTCATCTGCACATGCCAGCCATATGCTGCCTTCACTTAACTCCGGCCTGAAGAGTATGTTGGCTTTCGGCAGGATAGTTAAAGGCATTACGTCATGTTCATTGAATCCTTTAATCTCAAGTAATTGAACTAGTTTGGGATCCTTGAATGCAAAGATTTGACGTTTTTTAGGTCTTTGAAAACTATCCATGCCAACAGGTTCCAGTAATGTATTAGCCCATGCACCAATCGCTAGTACAGTCTTTTCTGCGATTATTTCACCTTTATTAGTAGATACACCCACAATTTTTTTCTCCTGCCAGACGAAGGGCTCCCCTGGAAGCCCTAGTTCCTCTTCGGGCTTGACTAAAAGCTCTTTTGCCTCTGTATTATACATTACCTCCCCTCCAAGTTCTATGAACATTCTCTCATATGCCCTTACAAGGGCGTCAGCGTCAAGACCACCACATTTCTCTCCATAGACCCCCATAGCAACATCCTCGATACCTAGAAGTTCTGCCTCCTCATCTTCCTCAAAATCAGTGACTAAAGCAGGGATCATCTCTCTTAAATCATCTTTACTGTATACTCTTACTGAGTTTCCTCGCTTGGTAACTGCCTCTATTGCAGGCTTGATAGAATCGTACTGTCTCTCACTGAAGAGCCATAGGTACCCTATGAACTCAAGTTTGATATCGTACCCTTTTTCCTCTAGTTCTTTGAAAGCCTCAATGCTGGCATCCGAAAGCAGATAATTAGTCTCGCTGGTGAATATGTTTCTGAAACCCCCTTCACTCTTAGCGCTGTTTCCCTGTCCCGGTCCACTGTATTTGTCAATAACTATGATGTTTTTAGAGGGGTCCCTTTTTTTCATGTAGTAAGCGCTGCTTAATCCAAGAACCCCAGCTCCTATAATGAGGATATCGTATCTCATGGCTTGGTTTAGGTGGGTACTTCTTTTTAATATTAATTATTTGAACTTTAGAACTCTCGATAGAATAATAACTATGTTAAACTATTTTCTGGGTTATGTCAAATTGGTGGGATGCGCTACCAAGAAGCATCTATTCAACTTTAGATAAAGTAAAGACCAGTCAGTCTTGGTATGATGTTTACAAACTTCACGAGTGGCTCTACGTCATCTATGAAGGAGGTCAATATGACGAAGCTTTGATGTATCTTGTTATCGGTGATGAGGAAGCAGCTGTTATCGATGGAGGGACTGGAATAGGACAACTTGACAAACTTGTAGAAGAGCTTACAGAGAAGCCATACTCCCTTGTACTTACTCACACCCATAATGATCATATTGGTGGATGTAAGGACTTTGAAGAAATAGCAGTTTTTGATGATATAATGAGTTGGGAGAGCGCAGCCAAGGGTTTAGGACATGATAAAATGGGGGAAATCATAGCTGAGGATAACTTAATCAGAGAACTCCCAGAAGACTTCGATCCTGATAATTACTATGCTCCTCCATATACCGTAACCAAATGGCTACATGACGGCGATGCAATCGATCTTGGTGGGAGAAAACTCGAGGTAATATACACTCCCGGTCATAGCAGTAACCATATATGCCTATTAGATAGAGATGGAAGATATCTCTGGACAGGAGACCATTTCTATACAGGTGGGATAACTACGTATTTACCTGGTGGGAACCACATTGACTTCATTAAGAGTAGCCAGAAGCTAGTGGAGATGCTCCCCGAATATGATACTTTACTTCCAGCCCACAACGAACCCTTGGTAGACGCCTCTATCATGAAGGAACTCTTGAAAGGAGCTGAGGACATCATAAAAGGTAATTTAAAAGAATATGAAGAAAGCTACTCTTTTGCTGTCGACTACAGTATCCGAGTAAAAAAATATAGGTTTAGTAAATTTTTCTTAATAGCAAGGGCAGATATTTAGAAACGATTGATCACAATTTTTGTAAACTTGAAACCTGATTATGAACTATGCTTAAACAAGTTATAGAAGTGATGGAACTTTTAGACAGTGCAAATGTTAATGGTGAAAAAGTCGCTGAGTTTTTTAAGAAGCGGGGAGCCCAATATGTAAAAGTATGGCGTATTCAAGGAGATAAAGGGTATACCGATTTTTTTAAAATAAAAATACATGGTACTGATGGGAAAACAGAGGGGGGAAGTAGCCCTACTTTGGGTATTATTGGCCGTCTCGGTGGAATAGGTGCACGACCTGAACAGGTAGGTATAGTCTCGGACTCGGATGGAGCCACAACTGCTCTAAGTACTGCCTTAAAAGTAATAGAGATGGGAAAACAGGGGGATTTTTTGAGGGGAGATGTAATTGTTACGACCCATATCTGCCCTAATGCTCCCATAAAGCCTCACCATCCTGTCCCATTCATGGGAAGTCCAGTTGATATTGCTACCATGAATAATGAAGAAATTGATCCAGAGATGGATGCCATACTTAGTATCGATACTACAAAAGGAAACAGAGTAGCTAACTGGAGAGGATTTGCGATAACCCCGACCGTCAAAGAAGGCTGGGTCCTAAAAGTCAGCGACTCGCTTCTAGATATCATGGAATGGGTATCCGGAGAGCACCCCAAAGTCTGTCCCATTACAACTCAGGATATAACGCCATATGGAAATGATCTTGACCACATTAATAGCATCATGCAGCCAACTATAGCCACGGATAAACCTGTAGTCGGCATAGCGATAACAACAGAGGTTCCTGTGCCTGGATGCAGTACGGGGGCAAGTCACCCAACAGATATTGAACTTGCAGCCCGTTACTGTCTTGAGGTGGCTAAACAATATGGTAGAGGTCTCTGTACCTTTTACGATGAGGAAGAATGGCGGATAATAATACGCAGATATGGGACATTAAAGACGCTTCAGACGCTGGGAAAACTCGGATAATTATCTAGGTGAGATAACTTTTCTCTTTTTACAACCACTCTTTATATTGTACAGTTGAGTAGAAACTAAACAGATAGACATGTATAAGAACATACTCATAGCATTTGACGGATCAGAGCCATCAAAACATGCTCTAGATCAAGGTATAAGCATTGCAAATCTTGCCGGCGCTGAAGTATTCATAATATCTGTAGTACCTAGGGTAATGATGCCGGTCTTCCCAGATGAGGGCTTCGGGGCAGCCCCAGTTACCGCTGCACAGGATATGACTGAATATCAACAGAAGATGAGAGACATCTATGCAAAAAGCCTGAAAGAAGCAGAACACGATATAGAAAAAAACTACCCTGACCTCAAAGTGAGCACTGAATTAATGGAGGGTAGACCCAGCTCTACCATAGTGGAGGAAGCTGAAAAGAAAGAAGCAGAACTAATAGTGATTGGGAGCCGGGGTCTCGGTGGGATAACGGGGTGGATACTCGGGAGCACAAGCAGACGGGTAGTCGAATCCTGTAAGGTCCCAATCTTGGTAGTCAAATAAATCTCTTTAGTAACCCTTTTTTCTATATCTACCATTCTATTGGATAATATGGACCAGATTGAAGCCTTACATAAAGCTGGAAAAATCGCTTCTGAAGTCAGGGACGAGACTAAGAAAATGATCAAGCCAGGAATTTTGGTGGTAGATATTTGTAATCATGTACAAAAGAGGCTTAAAGAATTAGGTGTAAAACCAGCTTTTCCAACTAACGTTGATATTAATCATGTAGCCGCCCATTATTGCTCTCCAATAAATGATAGTACAACTATTCCCCCTGAAAGCCTGGTTAAGCTGGATATAGGAGTACATGTTGATGGATACATAGCGGATACAGCTACCACAGTCTGTTTTGATCCTATGATGAGTTACCTTGTAGATGCAGCGGAAGCGGGGCTTCATGCTGCAATAAATACAATCCGACCAGGCATCAGAGCCAGTGATGTCGGAACCGCGATCGAGCAGGCAATAAGAAGCCATGGAGCAAACCCCATCAAGAACCTTACAGGTCACAAATTAGCCCGATATGTGGTACACGCAGGTAAGAGTATCCCAAATATTTCAGGAAAAGACCATCATCTTATAGAGGAGGGCGATGTTTACGCGATTGAGCCGTTCGCTGTCCCTCCTCAAGCTGATGGAATGGTCCAAGATGGACCACCGAGTAATATTTACAGAGTCCTCAAGAAGAGAAGCATGAAAGGAGCAGCTAAAAATATGTTCAAGTATATACAAAATGAGTACAGGAGTCTTCCCTTTGCTTCTAGGTGGGTTCTAAGAAAATTCCCAGGAACTGCTGGTGAAGCGGCTTTCAGAGAACTCCTTGACTCAAAATGTATAATGAGTTATCCTCAGCTTCTAGAAAGAACAAGAGCTAAAGTTGCACAGGCAGAGCACACTGTAATAATTACTGATGATGGATGCGAGGTAACAACAGCTTAACGCTTCTTTTTCTTATCTTCCCTGGTGTGGATCCTAGTGATTTCCATCATACCTTCACACCTAGTACAAGGTTCATCTCTCTTGAAGAGGTAGTCCCCCCTCTGGAATTCTCTCACTCGCTTTAAGTTGCACTGATTACACTCAAGAGTGGTTATAACTTCCTTCTCTTTAGCCTCAAGCTTGTCCTCTTTTACTGGCTTGGATCTGAAGAGACTGTAACCTATCGCAATGAATCCAGAAACACCAATCATAAGGTAAAGAAAAGCAGTCTCTATCTCATTATTCCCATAAGCTTGAAACCCCATATATAGACTTACCAGAGCCAGCCCTCCGACCACTATCATTGCGACCAGTGTTACCCAGTTCTGCCCAGCGCCTGCAAACGGGGTGGTATCCTCACTCATTGCCCTACCCCTACCGTGTTGCCAATACCAGCGATAAGTATGGTATCCCCTTCTTCGCTATAGTCCAGTATAAGTCCTTTAACTGAACTAACTGCCTTATCCGTGGCTTCAAAAAGTGCTTCAACAAGGGGCGCAACCACATGCTCCATACCTTGTTTAATGGCAACAGCGTGGAGAGGAACTCCGAATTTGTTGGCAGCTTCTTCGATCTTGAATTTTTCGACGCCAGGACCACCAATGGCTGCACCAACCCCTTCAGCTATCTCACCTACTTCCTCCCCCTCAAGCTTTCCGGCTGCATCCACAGTGATTAGCATCTTCACTTTATTCTCATTAAGAATGGTGGTTATAGCATCTCCAGGCTTACCCACGGTTCCACCAGGACCCTGAGCTTTGGTTATAATCAGTCTTCTTCCCTCGAACTCCACATCAGCTGCGATCATATCCTTAGCAACGGGACGCGTCTTAGCTCCATTAATTAACTTGGCAGCCACAATTGGACCAACTCCGTCACCTATAGGGATACCTTCTTTGAAGGCTTGTAAAGCTGCACTATAAGCTTCAATTTGCTGTAATATCAGGGGGAGAATCATGTGTATCTGCATGATAATGTAGATATTCATAGTCTTTTTACCCATGAGATAATAATGCCTAATAACCTTATAGAAAACGTTAAGAGCCAGTGATGCCTCCAAGAGGTTTTCCAGGTTGTTCCTCTCAGGTTCTGTAGCTTGGGGGGCCATCACCTTAACCTCGTTTTCGAAGGTGAATTCCCGGACGTTGAGAACATTACCTAGTTTATTAACAACGCCAGCTGGATCCATATCTACAGGTGGAATCATAAAGTGCTCCATGAACCTCTCCACCATAGGTGTAGGATCCCTATCAGGGCCTCCAACATCTCTTATTGCCTCTATACTAGTTTTCTTGCCTTTATCCCTAAGCCCCTTAATCTTACGTAACGTTGACTCGATCTGGCGTAGCATAGTCATTGCCTGAATCCGTTGCGCGTAGAAGAGGTATATGATGAAAGCAAAACTGAAGAGAGTTTGAAGGATCATCCCTATTTCGCTGTCTTCTGGTATTAGCTGTCCAAGTGGTTGAAACATTGAATTCACTGCTGTTGATAGCAAGCTATGGGTTATAAATATTCGCTTAAAAGTTAGGTAGAAGAATCAGAACCATTATACTCCTTTTAAATAATGTTTGAAAGTATTTTTAAACCGGTTTTGAACAATGGTTAGAGATGTTCCGGTATGCCATTAAACGTATCATAAGGGGAAGAAGCCTGTTCTTATCCCTTTTCCTGAGCGCAGCATTAGCCGTAACCTTATTCTCTGGAATACTTCAAGGAGCAGATGCTGTGGGCGTAGCACTTCTTGAAAAAACTCTAGATTCTGCATATGTTGACATTATATCTAGTGCACCTGACAAGAACCTAACCAAGACTAGATACTATGAGATAGATGAGGTTTTAGGGGAGATTGATGGAGTTGCAACTGTAGATCACTTTATTAGATGGAAATTCGAAGTAGATTCCCCTCTTCTTAATGAATCTCTCGAAACAGCAGTATTGGCCTTACCTCCCGATTCTTCACTATTTAATGGAATCTCAGGAGTAGACTATTTCGAGGATGGTAAGTTATACATTGATGCTAGTAGTGAAAACTCAGCCGAACTAATCGAGAGTGAGCAGCTCGAAATTGTATTTGAGACATATATGCCTTTCAATCCTCCGGGGTTTGAGAACCGTACATTTACAAAAGAAGTCGGGGGATCTGTAGGGCTAAAACAAAGGACTTTCCTTATTGGAACAGGACGATACAATATCTATCTACGTGATCTCATTCAGGGTAGAGAAGAGATGGGTAGAAGACCCAGTTACGATCTAATACTAATGAGCGAGGAGACTCTTCTCAGCATGATAAATCCTATACTTGATGAAATGAGGAGACCCGTTGACGATCAAGCTACTGAGGCTCTTGTCAGACTTGAGCGTGATAACCTAATTAATCCTTGGGATATTGAAGGTTCCAAAGAACGAGTGAGCTTAATTTTAGAGGATATTAACACTGCAGGTGCAGAATATTACTACACTCCTCGAAGTTATTTGACTGAGATCCTGAATACCGTTTCCTCCCTTTCAAATCAAATGAAAACGAGCACCATGCTGGTTGCACTCCCCGTATTCTTTACAGCCTGGTATCTAGGAGCCACAGTCTCAGAGGTGGTTTACGGTTTAAGGAAACGAGAGATAGGTTTGTTTTTCACCAGAGGAATGACTCACAGACAGGTCCTTTATTTGCTCTTATTTGAAGGTATACTGGTCGGACTGTTGGCAGCTCTCACAGGAATATTCGTGGGTGCTCTTTTACTTGTAATTGTCATTCCTGAGATGAATTTATTGCAGGTTTTTAATAGTATTTCAATATTAACTGTGGTATCAAGTTTATCTTTCAGTGTCTTAATTTCAGTGCTCTCAGTCTATAGACCTGCTATTAAAGCAATAAATGTGAACGTGGTTGACGCCCTCCAAGAATACGAAACAGAAAGGGAAAAACTAGGTGAGTGGCAGTTAGCTCTACTTTCCTTTATTTTAGGTGCATATAAAATGGGTATGTTACTAGCAGGATTAACAGTAGAACAATTTAGACCTAAATCTGGAAACTTAATCGTAAATCTCCTCTATAATACATGGTGGGGAACCGATTATATCCTTGGTTTTATAGCTCCTATCCTATTTCTTTGGGGGGTTGTTAACTTATTTTTAATACTGGTGCCTGGTTTTCAAACCATTCTTGGAAGAGTTGCAGGAATATTTGTAGGTGATTCTTCAAAGTTCATAGCGCTCAGTAGCAGTAGGAATATTAGAAAAACAGCTGCAGCTACATTTATGGTCGCCCTCATTATCGGATACAGTACAACCGTTATTGGAAACGTCTCAAGCACCAATGATTTCATGGTGCAAGCTGTCAGACTCAGTATAGGGGCTGATGCATCAATTTGGCTCTTTGAAGGAGAAGACCTCTCCTCTTTGGGTAAGCGAATAGCTACTATCCCTGGAGTTGAAGGAGTAGTCAACGAGACGCATTTCAGTCCTGAGAGTAGCATCGGGGAAACCCCTATCCGAGCTATTGATCCTTTGGATTGGAAAAAAGTGGCTTACATCGATGAGAATTGGCTGAAAAACTCAGAATCCGTATTACAGACCATGGCTGATGATCCAGCAGGAGGAATTATGGAAAAGGGCGCTGCTGAGAAACTCGGAATCGATGAAGGTGACGTTTTCTTGGTGAAGCTTAGAAACAAGCTTTTCCCCATAAATATAGTCGGGCTGTTCGGAAAAGAATCAACCGAGTACTGGACTAAACAGAACCCCACAGTATACGTTAATGAAGAGTTCCTGGAAAACGTCAGAAAGAAGACTATAGAAAAGAGAAGAATACTTGTTGATCTTGCACCCGGAACAAATCTTCAGGAGTTCAAGACGGAAGTGGAGAACCTTGACTGGGATATAGAACGTGTAGATGTAACAGAATTACAGATTGATAAATCCCTTAACAACATCTACCTCGCAGGTCCCAGGCGAATAGAAGAGCTAGGAAG
The DNA here is from genome assembly GCA_964559475.1 of uncultured Candidatus Bathyarchaeia archaeon. Lineage (GTDB taxonomy): Archaea > Thermoproteota > Bathyarchaeia > TCS64 > TCS64 > RBG-16-57-9. The sequence continues at coordinate 16,258 of CAZLHX010000058.1, forward strand.
TTATATGGCTGGACTTGTAGCTAGTGTCGGAGTGGCTTTAATAATATCCACCCTAATGAGAAGCAGAAACAAAGAACTTACGATAATGGCAATAAGAGGATACAGTCCCAGTCAAATAAGCACAACAATACTGGTTGAAAACCTTGGAATGGACGTTTTTGCAATAATTCTGGGAATAATTGTGGGTTATATAAACTTACGTGGACAGACTGAATTATTTAACCAGTTTCTAGGTGTAAGCATTGAGAGGAGAATAGTCTTCCCTCTCTCAGCTGAATTAAATCTACTTCTAATCATTGGATTATTAATAGTAGCAACTATAATCCCAATAATAATAACTGTAAGTAGGATATCGAGACAACCGGATCTAAAATTGGAGGAGTAAGTATGAGCATAAGAAACGCGGTGATAGTAAGAGACCTCATAAAAGTGTACAAGACAGGAGACCTTGAAGTTCAGGCACTAAGAGGCGTCAACGTAAATGTTAGAAAAGGTGAGATGGTAAGCCTCATTGGACCCTCAGGATCCGGTAAAACAACATTATTGAACATTATAGGTGGGTTGGATCAACCGACAGCTGGTACAGTCAGAGTGTTTGACACAGATCTTGCTAATATGAGACCCTCAGATTTAATCAACTTTCGGCGAACAACGGTAGGGCATGTATTTCAGAACATGAATCTTATCCCAACTTTAACCGCCGCTGAGAATGTGGAGATGCCCATGGCCGCTCTGGGTATTCCAGCAAAGAATAGAGAAATGAAGGTAAAAGAATTGATCTCTGTAGTCGGTATGGAGGACCGAATGAACCACAAACCAGGGGAACTAAGCGGGGGAGAACAGCAACGAATAGCCTTATCAGCAGCCTTGGCGAACGACCCACCCCTAATCCTCGCAGATGAACCCACCGGGGAACTAGACACTGAAAACGCCCGTATAGTTGTCGAGTATTTAAGAAAAATCAACCAAGAACTGGGAAAAACCGTGATCATGGTGACTCATGATCCTAACATCGCGAGAATCTCAGATAGAATACTGAGGATCCACGATGGAATCGTCCAAGCAGACGTCTCACCAACCCTTACTCAGGAACAACCAGATTATGGAGAGATGATAAAAAATAGAATAGCCGAGATAGAAGCAAACCTAGATGCCTTAGAAGGGCAATTTAAAGCAGGAACCATAACAGGAAGCGAATACGTTGAAAGACAGACTAGATATAAACAAACAATAGACGTACTTAATGAAGAATTACACAGACTAGGAGTCGTATAGATTTTAAAGAATAAAAGTAGGGCCACCAGCTTTCGCGGTTTCGCGTAGCCGAAGACAACACTAATGCCGCGAACGGAGCGTGGTTTAACTTCCGAGTTCGGAATGGGTTCGGGTGGGTCCCACGCCCTTTGGCCGGCTACCCAACACGTTACATACAGAGCTTTTCTTTAAACATTTCGATGATGCTCAATAATAATGATACTTCAAGAATAGCTTTTTTTTGAATTACACGAAGATCATTATTGTATCTTTAACTCCACTATTATCAATAATACTATCAAGTTTTTGTAGAACAGTCATTAAAGGACCTTCTCGTTTTCCACGAAGACTATTAATCGAGCATTGTAAGGGGTAAATTTATATTATAAAATTGATGCAGATTTGTCGGCGGGGTCGTGGTCCAGCCTGGTACGACGTTGGGCTCCAGAAAATATAAAAAGAAAACGGATCCGCAAGGAGATGACGAGTTTCTGGAGCGGAGACACCCAAATATCGAGGGTTCAAATCCTTCCGACCCCACCAAAAATTTTATCAAAAATGTGCGCGCAGGCTGATTTAATAATTCAAGTTATATGGGAGATTACCTTTTCATTGA
>CAZLHX010000059.1:0-17991 GCA_964559475.1 uncultured Candidatus Bathyarchaeia archaeon
ACGCTGATTAAATAATAAATAAAAATGGGGGGGTTCTCGGGAGATATCTACACTTGGGGCAGGGTTCGAATCCCAACCAGATCCTCCCTCCTTCGTTGTTTTCCCATATGCATTTCTTTTACCATGATAATGGTTAGAGTGGGTTAAACCGTGAAAAACATGTATTTTCTGACAGGAAGACCTGGGGTTGGCAAGACGTCTGTCGTCCTCGCGGTTATCAAAATTCTACAGGAAGAGGGATACCAGGTAGGTGGCATGATCAGTAAGGAGAAACGGGAAAAAGAATCAAGAGTAGGATTCGAGGTGTATAACATCGAGACGGGTGAAACAGGTCGTCTGGCTCATATCAATCAACCTGAAGGACCTAGAGTGGGTAGATACAAAGTAGACTTGAATGGCCTTAAATCGGTGGGCGTCGAGGCGATAATTGAAGCCATAGACGTATCTGATATCATAGTTATCGATGAAATAGGGCCTATGGAGTTGTATTCAACCTCCTTCAAGGACGCGGTTCTTAAGAGTATAGATAGCGGTAAACCAGTTCTAGGTACGATCCATTACAGATCTAAGGATGCTTTCATAAATAGAATTCGGGATCGTAAAGACTCTGAAATAATCGAAGTTACCAAGGAGAATAGAGATCGCCTCCCGAAAGATGTTTCACAAAGGATGTTAAGAATTCTTGAGTTAAATTGATCAACTGAAAGAAGCCTTCCTTATGATGTAGGCGTTTATCTACTTGTAGTATTCTACCAGAGCAAAGCCTATCTAACTGGAGAAAAGACTATCAAGAGGAAGACTAAGACGCGAAATAACCTGTAGCAGGTTATTTCGCAGAATGATGAGATGCAAGGCTACTTTTTCACAGAAAAGGAAAGAAAGAAACTATTGAGATGACTCAAGACGGAGAGACTGCCCGAAATATTTACAGAAACTGTTCAACATCATGAGTAGCGACACTCCAACTCTAAGGAGGGAACTAGAGTATCTCCAAGCCTCAATGAAGAAGAAAAGAATTGAATAAAGATCAACATTTACAGACTTGAAATTATATAAATAATGGAAAATAGAAGATTATTCTTCTTTTAAAGTATCTTTCAGGCACAGTAAAAATGAAATATAACTTAGGTTAATTATTTTTTTTGGTTCTAAAGAGGTCTCGATTTGAGTAAGAAATTAGGTGCAAAAGGAATTATGCTTACATTAACGTTATCCTATATAGCTCCTCAAACAAGTACTTTACTCACATCTTTACTTTTAATCGAAATAGGGACAACCTTTGGGACTTCCATTGGGGTTACAAATCAGATGAAGTCAGTAAACTCTTTATTGGGGATAGCATCGGCACTGGTTATGGGTGTACTAAGTGTAAGAATTAAGCATAGAAACCTGCTGATCACTGGGTTATCTCTTTGTGTAATATCCTGCATTGGCTGCTGTATGGCTCCCTCTTTTGCTATGCTGGTAGTAGTGTTCGCCCTGGGAGGCATAGCTACTAACATGATTTTTCCCATGTCTACTGCATTGATAGGACAGCATATTCCTAGAGAGGGAAGGACAAACGCTATTAGTTACTTAATGGCTGGAAACGCTTTACTTTACCTTGTAGGAATGCCATTAGTAAACTATATTGGAGACTGGAGACGGTCATTCATGTTTTTCTCTATTCCCATTCTGCTGATCTCAGTTGTGATGAGCTGGATACTTATACCGAGAGAGATAACATTAATACAAAGCATAGATATTTTTGAAGGTTATAAGGGAATTTTTTCGAACAAGTCTGCGATTGCTAGTCTTTTAGGGCATGCATTTGGAAGTGGTATATGGATTATCACTCTTTCACTAGCCTTCTCGTTTTTCAGAGAGGTATTTTCAATGTCAAGAGGAAGTGTTGTATATCTTACCTTTGGTACCGCCGGCGCTTATTTGGTGGGTGCCATACTCTCAAGGAGTATTATCCCAAGACTTGGTCGGAAAAAGGCAACGATGTTTTCTGTTGTTTTGATGGGGCTATTTTCGTGGATATATCTGAGTGGGGCTAGCTTTCTCGTCTCTGTATTAGGTTGCTTATTGGTATGTTTTGTAGCGGGAGTAAACGCTTCTGCTTCTCAGGGATTGAATCTAGAGCAAGTCCCTCAGTTCCGTGGATCGATGATGTCAATGGTGACTGCTTTTGGAAGTGTGGGCTACGCAGTCAGCCTTGCTCTGGGTGGATTTGTTTTAATAAATTATGGCTGGAGTACTATAGGCGTTGTAGTCACCATATTCAGTTTAATAGGGTTATTAGTACTGAATTTCTTCGTAGAGGAGCCACAATAAAAATTTTTAAATCTTCAAGAGAAAATTTCCAAAAAAGAAAGGATGCTAACATATACATACCTATAGATCTTAGGTTTGCTAAAACTGCAATCAAGTATGTATGCAAAGAACTAGTATTTTATGCATGTAATTATAGCTAGCTGGCTCTTTTTGCTACTTCTTTAGCCCAACTACGTATAGCCTCCAAGTCTCTTGTATCATAGCGTTCAGCCCCTGTTTCTTTGAAGCCGGCTTCCTCTAGTTGGGGCTTAAGTGACGACATTGTTCTTTTGAAAATCCACCCCATCTTATTGAAGTCATAGACGCCTCCAAATAGACCCAGAGCCACAGGTTGCAGGTTATACTTGGTAGCTTTTTCTTCCAAGTATTTTCTACGTGCATCCTCGATTTCTTTATTCTTCTCCTCCCCTTCACTCAATGGATGGGCAGCTCCACAACATACGAAAAGTGCTAACTTCTTGCCCGCTAGTTCTCTCTGGTATTTTTTGAGGAAATTATCTGGTTCCCCGGTCCATCTCCCCATCCTGATCCCGCTTCCCACGACTATAAGATCATACTCATCTATGCTAGTAATTTTCTCCTCTTTGGCATTCACTGATCTGACTTCAAAACCTTCTTGACGGAGCACATCTGCGATAACATCAGATGTATCTACAGTAGCCCCATAACGAGTCCCATAAACTATCAAAGCTTTTACCATAAATTATTACCATAATGGGTGAGTAGCTTCAATATTATTAATCCATTCATAATAGAACCTGATAAAAAAAAGAAAAGCATACCAAAAAACGGATACGACTACAGTAGTCGTAACAGGTTTCAATTAGAAACATTACCTGATCAGCCACCACCAAAGTACTAATTGTCTATGCTCTGACTTAACCGAAGGCTACCCCAGCAAATGGAATAAAAATATGACACCCATTTACGATCGTAAAGATAACAAAGAGAGCCCAATTTTTTCTCCAACCTCGTTAGTCATAGACGTTTTGCGAATGAGATTTAGACCTTAATATAACTACTGTAGTTACAAAAAGAAGCTCTAGAATTAAGTGGTTTAATATAGTCCTTGTCTGCACTGTATACACCCGGGATTACGATGAGTAGTAACATAGTATACATAGGATCGAAGCCAGTGATGAGTTATTGTACTGCAGTACTTCAGGTAATGGCTAATAACGATTCAGTCAAATTAATGGCACGTGGTAGAGCCATCAGTCATGCAGTTGACGTAGCTGAGATCACTAGGAATAGGTTTTTAACAGATCTAGTTGTTGATTCTATTGAAATCGGGACAGAGGAGCTTGAATCTGAGCGCGGCGAGCCCAGAAATGTAAGCAATATCACGATTACGTTAAAAAAGTGAGGTGAAAGAATTGGAAGGTATAGTAAAGAGATGGCTTGATAGAGGCTACGGCTTCATAGACGTCGATGGAATGGAGGATGATGTATTCGTACATCAATCAGAACTTGAAGGAGCATTCCAGCTACGTGAAGGACAGAAAGTTGAGTTCGATGTTGAAGACTCACCAAAAGGTCCAAGAGCCCTAAACGTTAAGGTAGTAGAATAAGACTAAAAGGCTGTATATGCATAAGACTCGAAGTGCAACTCCGAGTCATATTTTAAAAGTTCCACACCGAAGACCGGTATTTTTTGTAGATTTTTCCTATCCGACTAGAAGTTTCTGGTTTATAATCGCAAGTGACCTTATAAATTATGAATGACATAGTTTAGTATCCTCCAAGTGGTTATGTGTCAAATATTACAGGGACCTCTGAGAAATGTCCGATTTGCAATGGCAATAGCGTAGTCCAAGATATGGAAACCGGAGAGACGGTGTGCCATGAATGTGGTTACGTCCACAGTACAAATGCAGTGGACTTGGGACAGGAATGGCGTGCTTTCAATTATGAGCAGGTCGAGAAGAGAGCCAGATCTGGTGCGCCCATAAGTCTGACTGTCCACGATCGGGGACTAAGCTCCTCCATCGGCTGGCAGAGCCGTGATTACAACGGTCGAAACCTGAAACCAGACGTTAAAGCCCAGTTCTATAGATTACGCAAATGGAACAGACGCACAAAGATCAACTCCAGCAATCAGCGTAACCTCGCTAAAGCCCTAGGTTTTCTTAGCCAGCTGGGAGATGAGCTCAACGTCCCCCGCAGTGTATCTGAGACTGCCGCTTCAGTCTATAGGCAGATCTTGAAAAAAGGTGCTACACGGGGTAGAACCATCCACAACCTCATGGCTGCTTCCCTGTATGTGGGCTGTAGGATGTGCGACGTCTCCAGGAGCCTGACCTCAATAGCAGAAGCAGCCAACATTTCCAAGAAGGAAGCTGCCCGCAACTACAGGTATCTCCACGACCTCCTGGATCAAGATATTCCCAGGATCAGTACTGGTAAGATCATTTCTAAGCTTGTAAAACAGCTGAATCGTTCAGGCAGAGTAGAACATGTTGCTTTAGATGTTCTCGAGGGTGCAACGGATCTTAGAATAACTTCTGGTAAGAGCCCATCCGGTATGGCTGCAGCATCAGTATACATGGCGTGCATCTTACTGGGTGAAAAAGTGACACAGGGAAGCATTGCGACGAAAGCGAGAGTCACAGAGGTGACCATCAGGAACAGATACAAGGAACTCGTCGATCGATTAGACTTGGAGATATTACTATAACGCTACCCGCACAATTTATGCATTTTAATAGATGATCCCCCATAATCCTGTACAGAATAGTAAGGCATTGATAGTAGGATGGTTAACCCGATACTGAAATGGGCGGGAGGAAAAAGACGGCTAATCTCAGAAATAATAAACATGTTTCCAAGCGATTACAGGAACAGAACTTTTCATGAACCGTTCTTTGGAAGCGGTGCAGTGTTCTTCAAGATCAAGCCTAAGAAGGGGTCCATCAACGACATCAATTCACGTCTTATGAACTTTTATAAAATAGTCAGAGATAAACCGGAGGAACTAATCAAAGAAGCCAGTAAATATCCATATCATAAAGATACTTACTACAAATTAAGAGACCATTTCAACAAGGATAAGCTAGACCCCGTGGAAGAAGCAGCACTACTGCTTTACTTCAATAAGACTGGCTTTAATGGACTATACAGGGAAAATTCTAGGGGAGAGTTTAATGTCCCTTTTGGTAGATACAAAAACCCGACAATTGTACCCAAAAACAAGATAAGAAAAGCGAGCAGGATATTGAAAAATATTGAGATCTTAAACCAAGATTTCAGCTACATACAAGAATACGTTGAACCGGGAGACCTTTGTTATTTTGATCCCCCTTACCAACCCGTTAGTGATACAGCTAATTTCACATCATATTTTGCGGACGGATTTGAACTGGAAGACCAGATCAAGCTTAGAGATACTTGTATAGAATTAAATGAGAAGGGAGTTTATTTTGTACTCAGTAATTCCTATGTTGAGCCTATTATAGAAATGTATGAGCTTGTTGAAGATTTTAGAATAGTACCTGTAGAGGCTCGTAGATCAATTAACTCTAAAGCAAATAATCGAGGACCTGTAAAAGAAGCCCTCATTACAAACATCCCCGAATATAGAAAATTGAATTTTTATTTTAATAATAAATTTAATTATTGACTCCAGAGTAACAATTTGTGATTACTATTCATAACCTCAAGTAGTGAGTCCCTCTTAAAAGAGTATCAATTGATCATCTAGTGAAATGTCTTACAGTGAGATTCCTTCGATAAGAATAGCTGGTTCAGGAAAGTCGGAGTTGCCCGGATATGGTTTACTGAAAATATCTGGAACGGGAAGGGTTTGTGCTGAGGAAATATCCACAAAAGGCAGCAGCAGAATACCGGGAGGTCTTAGAGTAAGAAACCTGAGAAGCAGTGGTTCAACTCGTGTTGAGGGAGATATTACTGCTGATTCGATAACATTTAGTGGAAGCGCTCACATAGAAGGCGACTTGAACTGCAATGAACTTTCTAAATCCGGTAGCTTGAAGGTGGGAAGAAAGCTCAACGCTGATTTTGCCAGGGTTTCAGGCTCAACAAAGGGGAATGAAGAAGGGATAATAAAAACTGAGCTTTGTTCAAGTGGGTCAATAAGTTTTGGTGGTGATCTAGTCTCAGAGGGTAAAATTAGGTATACTGGTGTAATGGATGTCGAGGGAGGTTTGAAAGCGAGGTATTTTGAAGCTAGGTTGGGAAGTAATGACAGCCACATCAGGAAAGGGGTAAATGCGAACTTCATAGATGTCAGGAAAGAGGAGTCGAGAAAGATGGGTTTTCTCGTCACAAGTGACATAATTGGGGAAGAGATAATTCTGGAAAACGTCCTCTGTGATAACATTGAGGGAGATAAGATAATAATCCTTCCAGGATGCACAGTAAGGGGAACAATCAGATACAGAGATGATGTAAAAGTAGATCGCCAATCAAAACTAAATAGTGAACCACAGAAGATATTATGAAAATAATGAACCAGCAATCAGATAAGCAGGGTCTCTTACACAGATTTAGAGAGGAGTTCAGTTTCGTTGAGGGAAACTTCCTCGTTATGGTACTTAGCTGGCTCATCCTCGACTTCTTCACAGAGCTCCCTGGGACATACTACTCGTTATACATCGAGGCATTAGGAGCTACTGCCACCGGCATAGGTCTCGTCGGATCAGCTGGACTGATCGCCTCAGCCATAGTACAGATACCTGGAGGCTACTTGACTGATAAGTATGGAAGAAAATGGCTCATCTCCACAATGACTTTCATAGCCGCCCTTGCCCGGATTTTCTATGTTTACGCACCAACATGGGAATGGATCATCATCGGATCAATTATATCAGGGCTATGCGGAATCTACCAACCAGCCCTTAACGCCATAGTTGCTGATTCCTTGCCTAAAGAAAAACGAGGAATGGGCTTCAGTATAATCAACCTTATAGCCAGCGTATCCACAACACCTGCCCCACTTTTCGCTGGTTACCTCTTCTCCATCTATGGACTTGTACCCAGCATGAGACTTATCTATAAACTCGTGATCCTGGGCTTCCTTGGGGCAGCCTTACTCCGAACCCGTCTAACAGAGACGGTGGAGAACCCTGAAAAAATTAAAGCAGGAGAACTAATCAAGTCTTACCCAAATAGCCTGCGAGAGAGCTTTAACGTCTGGAAACTCGTACCGAAGGCAGCCTTTATCCTTTTCATAGTAGATATAATTATCAGCTTTACAAGCGGCCTCTTTCAGCCCATCTTAGCCCTCTACATAGTCAAGGACCTTAACATAAGTGAGCTACATCTCAGTTATATCATGACTGCCTTACCAGTTTCCATGATCATACTAGCTCTACCCTCTGGCAAACTAATTGATGTAATCGGGAAAAAGAAGCCTATAATGGCCTCTTTCATCCTCTGGGCAGCTGCCATAATATTGCTCGTATACGGTAACTTTACCCGCCTGATAATATCCATGGTCTTGGTGGGAATCCTCATGGTTCTGATACATAGCGCATTAAGTTCACTCGAAGCAGGACTGGTCCCAAAGGAACACAGAGGAAAAGTGAATGGAAGCAAGGGCTTTTTCAGGGCTATAGCAGCCTCAGTAGGACAGCTCACTGGTGGTTGGCTATATGACTCTGTAAACCACCAAATCCCATTCTTAATCCAGATAGTACTGGTGATGATCCCCTTCATGATGGTGTTTCTATGGATAGATGAAGACGAGGAAATGATCCATTAATTCAGATAATATTATCTTTCCATGTATCCACAAATTCAACATGAATATTGACGTAATAATGCTAATCTCAGGGCTCTTACCTGATGAGTTAAAGCGTAGAGAAGAAGGACTGAAGGCATACGCCTCCTCGGGAACAAATATTAGGCTGGTAACAACGAGCTGGGCACCACCAAGCGTTGATAGCCTCCCCGAAATGGAACTCGCAGCGAGTGGAATTCTGAAGAGAGCAGTCAAGTCTGAAGAAGAAGGCGCAGATGCCGTAATAATCTGGGGAGGACATGACCCCTCAGTATCTGCTGCGAGAAACCTAGTATCGATACCTGTTATCGGGCCAGGAATGGCTTCTATACATTTAGCTTGCTTGCTATCAGAAAGTTTCGCACTAATAGTCCAGTTACCACATGTCGTTGGGTTAGCTGAAAGACAGGTTAGAGATCTCGGACTATGGGATAAATGCACAGGAGTTTATCCGGTTAATCTCCCCGTCCTTGAGTTAAGAAAACCTAGCAGCTTTACCATGATCTGTGATACAGTCATGGAGGGAGTAATCGATGGGGCAGACAGCATTTGCTTAGGATGTATGGCTTTGAATGATCACACTGAAACATTGCAGAAAAAGCTGGAAAAAGAGGCCCATGGAGTACTAGTAATTCACCCTGGAAAAGCCGTGATTAAAATTACGGAACTTATTCTCAATCTAAACCTAAGCCATAGTAAGCTCAGTTACCCTAAACCACCTAAAGAAGTAACATTTCCTTCTAATCCTTTTTAGTTTTAATATATTTATCGTAAATCCTTCTGACGTTAGATTCACAAAGTTCAAGTATCATCTCCACGTTCCCATCAGGCTCCTTTGAGGATACCTCGAAACCCATTCTCCCCCAGATCTGAACCAGAGGTCTACCCACATCATCAAATTCCTCTGTGGAAAGCTTCGTCTCAGCATATCCTTCATAAAAAGAATGTATTATCTCCAAAGCAAAGAGCACGGTCCCAACTCTTTTCCCTTCAATGAGAGTAGCTGTATCATCAGAGAAGAAAACATTATCATGGTGATCCTGGTAACCGAAATCGAATCCAATTGGTTTTCCATCTAGGTGTGCGATTACACAAAAGAAGCCTTTGACTTTAGCTCTTTCCGTCAATTCATCATGGGAGTAGTGGAGCTCTTCCCTGAATTTCTCGTTATCAATAGATCTAACCGTTTCAATAGTCTTCTCATCAAGATCTCTATGGACTGTGATCTCAAAAACTCCATTTAGGGATCTGCTAAGCATTTCCTCTGCTTCCCTTAGAGCTTTATCAAATGTAGGTATACCATCCATGACTCGATCAGTCTAAAATAATATCTATCATCAAGTCCTTAAATTATCTCAATGGAAGGAGAATTATTTGAAAATATACATAGTGTGTGATCTTGAGGGGGTAGCTGGAGTAGTTGATTTCAAGAAGCAGTGCATGGAAGATGGACCCTACTACCAGCAAGCTATTAGAATGGCGACTCATGAACTCAATGCCCTAGTTGAAGGAGTCATAAGAGGCGGAGCCACAGAGATATATGCATGGCCAGGGCACGGCTCCTTTCCTGGCGGCATAGACGTAGAACTCTTACACCCTGAGTGTCAGCTCATGATGCACTCGGGGGACGCTGGTCCAGCTGGAGTAGATGGTTCCTTTGACGCTATGCTTCTCCATGGATTACATGGGATGGCAGGGTCAGGTGGCGTACTCTCCCATAGCTTCTACCCCTTCCCTAAGAACCTCTGGCTAAACGGAAGGAAGATCGGGGAAATAGCTCTCAATATGTTAACCTTCGCAGAGCATGGTATCCCTACTATATTTGTGAGCGGGGACTTGATTGCAGCTGAGGAAGCCAGAGAACTCGTACCTGAGATCGAGGTTGCCGTTGTAAAATGGGCTCTTGGTGAAAAAGAAAAACTGGGAGCTCTCTCAATACGGAAAGCAATATCCCTCTCACCCATCAAGGCTCAAGATCTACTAAGAGAAGCAGCGAGAAGAGCGCTAAGCAAGGTAAAAACCATTTCTCCATTCTGGATCGAACCCCCTTATGAGCTTAAAGTGGAGTATATTGAAAAGAAATACGCTGATTATGCCCTTAATAATCCAGGAGTAGAGAAAATCGATGAGGTAACAACCATACAAAATAAGGATAACTTGGCAGAATTAAGATTCTAAACTATCTTCTAACATTATTATCGAGTGAATTGCATATTATCAACCGGGAAACGGATAATATAGAGACTTTAAACTTAAAATTCAATTACTTTGACTACCCTCTCATACCATGGATGATCAGGAAGAGACTATTATTAGTCTCCGGGAGGATTGGCCAGCTACCGCGTACCTCGTAACAGCTATAGCTGGTTTCGCAGTAATCATATATGATTTCTGGATAATCCAAGACCTGCAATTTAAATTCAATATACTAAATACTGCTGGAATTTTGATATCGCTAACCGGTGGAATTTTCAGATTCATGAGTAGATTGGCATTAAGAAAAGCCGGTCTTGGTATACTGGAGAGCTCCCGTTTAAAGATAGTTGAAGACCAGAAGCTAGTGACAGATGGTATTTACAAGTACATCCGTCATCCTCTATACCTAGGCGAGGTGCTGAGGAACCACGGCTCAGCCCTTGCCTTTTCGAGCCTTTACGGGTTTGTTTTGATGTCTTTGGCTACTTTATTTCTGCATTTTAGGATGGGAATTGAGGAAAGAATGCTCCTGAAGGAATTTGGTGAGGAATACAGGCAATATATGAAAAAGACGTATCGACTGATACCTTACGTCTACTAGTAGAGTATCATTTTTATGAATGGACCATACACTAAGGCAGAGGAAGATATGGAAAACCAAGCAGTTTTGATGCTGGAAAAAGCAGGGTATATCCCGTATGCATGACACCTACTTTAGGATAACACTATCATGAGAGAAACTATCCTATCACTTGGATTAATTGCGGTCGGTCTTCTAGCTGGATATATTTTTCGTTCATTACATGATAGGAGAAAGGTACCACCACTCGACATAACCCAGCTTAGAAAGAGACTGCAGTCAATGGCATTACTATATGTAAATCCTGTTGCTTTCATGGGCGCAATATGGGCGCTTGATTTGAGTGATGTAAGAATAATTTCTCTCCCATTCATAGGTGTTTTCGCAATTTGCATGGGAGGCTTTCTTGGATACGTGGCAAGTAAAATCCTTAATCTAGGCAGGAAACAGACGGGAGTCTTCATAATATGTGGAAGCTTCACTAACATCGGTTCCATTGGATCTCTGGTCACCTTCATCCTTCTAGGTGAGAGAGCTTTTGCTATGGTTCCCTTTTACAAGCTCCTCGAAGGAATAATATACTATAGCATAGGTTTCCCCATAGCCAAATCCATGAGCGATACAATCTCGGATGAAGAGGGTTTCTTACATAAGGTCGTTGATGTACTCATGGACAAGTACGTTTTGGTAGCCATGTCCAGCATACTTGCAGGTCTATTACTGAACATAGTGGGTTTTGAGAGACCATCCTCATACTCGAATCTCAATAGCATCCTGATTCCAATAGGTACACTTCTAATGCTTTCCTCAATTGGTATGGCAATACATTTCGGTAGAATTTTTTCTTACCTAAGAGAAGCAGGGATAATAGCATTAATCAAGTTTATACTAGTACCTCTAGCAGTATATCTTCTGGCAACCTTTCTGGGACTTTACAGGGTAGATGGTGGACTTCCAGTTAAAGTATCGGTGGTATTGGCCTCAATGCCTGTGGCTTTCACTGCGCTTGTACCACCGACACTGTATGATCTGGATTTGGATCTTGCAAATGCGGCATGGTTTGTAACAACATCCATGCTCGTTATTGTGATTCCGGCATTATCAATAGTCCTTGAGATAATTTAATAGAATCCGTGAATAAATCACCCTGTTTAAATTTACTAACCTCCCCCACATTTTATTGTTCACTCTTCTTATAATATGTGAATTGGAAAACTGTACTGGAGGTATTATATACGAGCGAGTCTTCTCAGCATGCTTTCCTTAAACAAATTGGCAAGATGCTTCTTTACAATATGGGGTGTAATCTAGTGGATGAGGAGATTAAGCTAAACCGCTTAGGTCTGGTTCCATACACAGATCTGGATAATAAGAAAGTAATAGATGTGCTCGGGGTAGGAATGCGTTATACTAAACCTAGAAAAAATGGTAAATGCCCCTATTTTCATCTTAAAAAACCAGACAAGTACCTATTTGGATATAACATTTTGAGGGGCATAGAGGTTAAAGTAAGTCGAAGTGACTTTCAGAACGGCTTTAACATAACTGGATGCAACTATAATTACCTTTTAACTCCCATGAAGCTGATCTCACCAAGCGTCATACCAAGAGAAGTGGGACTTATAGAATATAACAGGTACAAATTTGAATGTAGCATAAATGAGGAAGAAACTCCTAACACCAAACCCTTCAAAATCAAGGGGTTAAGACTTGTAAAGAAGCCAAAATTCAGGAGAGTGCCCCAATTCCATATAGATCATGCAATTAACCAGATCGCATTGAGACAGTGTAATCCTAAATCTGTTTACATAAAAGTAATGGATAGGTTGTCTGATCCAGAACTAGTTTATCAGGACCCTGTTTAATTATCAAGGAGTTTCTCTATACCTTTAAGTCGATTTCTCAATGTGACTTCTGTTGTACCCGCTGCTTCAGCGATATCCTTCTGTATACGTCGCTCTTTATTCTCCAGACATGCTTTATAAAGAGCAGCTGCTGCGAGCCCCCTGGGATCTTTGCCCATTAACCCGTGCTGGTCATCAGCCTCTCTGAGAATATCGATTGCATACCTCTCAGTCTTATGTGTAAGATTCAGTTTTGAAGCTATACTTGGAACAAACTTGAAAGGATCATCAACCGGCATCTTGATGTTTAATTCACGCAACATTAACCTATAGGTCCTAGCTATTTCCTGATGCTCCCTTGGTGAGGCATCTGAAATCTGTTCCAAGGGACGAGGAATACTACAGTAACGACAAGAAGCGTACAGACTGGCAGCAACAAAGCCCTCAATACTTCTTCCTCTGAGTAGATCAAGTTTTAAGGCTTTTCTATAGAAAAAAGCAGCCCGTTCCTTTACGTTATTAGGTATATGCAGGCTTACACTCATACGGTCAAGTTCTGACATGGCTATACTTAGATTCCTTTTTTGGTTTTCATCCATTTTTGACCGGTTGTCAAAGTTCTTTAAACGTGTCATCTTTATTCGAGTACTGTTATCAAGCTCTTTTCCTCTGGCATCTTTGTCAGCTCTGAACTGAGTGTAGAGACCCTTATCATATAGAGTATAAGAGTAACCTAGTCCAGTTCTCCTTTTATCCATCTTCTCTGAGGGAGTGAAAGCCCTCCATTCAGGACCATGATCTAGAAGAGAATTATTGACTACAAGTCCACATCTACCACAGACTTCTTCTCCCTTCTCCAAGTCTTCTATGAGTTTCTGGCTTCCACAGTTAGGACAGTTGATTACTGGCACCTTCCAATAAATTTGAATGAGAGCATGACTCCAAACTTTATTTAAAAGAATGATGTTTACAGAGTATAACATACAATTTTAAATAGATTCAATTGTGTTCAAATGTATACATGACCATTCATGATCCAATGGCTAAGAGGAAAACAGTAACAAGAACAGTACGCATAGACGAGGCTTACGATAAAATACTTAAAAACGAAGCAGCCAGAGAAGGAATAAGCGTCAACTCCCTAGTTGATAAAATATTCAGACAGTACGCACACAGTTACAGATACTTTAGAGGACAAGCTGCAATAATAATATCCTTTCCTACACTAAACAGCCTCTTACAATACTTGGAAATTTCCGAAATGAAGGAACTTGGCAAAAAAATGGGAAAAGAAAGACCTAAAAACCTACTTCTAAAGCGCGGACTTCCCATTACCTACGATGCACTGCTATGGTACATAACAGACACATTAGGAGATACCGCAGGATGGTTCCAAGCCAGATATAATCAACTTGAAGATAGAGACCTTATCCATTTAAGCCATACACTAGGAGAAAAATGGGGCACTTTTGTCACAAGCTATATGGACTCCCTCTTTAGAGAAATACTTGGAGTAATTCCTGATGTGGAAATGGTGGGATCCTCAATAACAATATCCCTAGACAAAGACCAGATAAGAAGCCTAAAAAAGTAAAATTATTGAAAGTTATAAGTAAAATCAGCGGTAAGTTTATACTTTTTAATCTCCTTTTATCAGTGAAAACAGGAAAAGATGCAAATAATGTCATATAAAATAGCGAAAGTCGGAGACCTCAAAGAAGGAAGTTACGCAATAGTAAACGATGAGCCAAGCCAGATAGTAAGCATCCAAAAAAGTAAGCCAGGAAAACATGGCAGCGCAAAATTCAGATGCGTCGCAGTCAGCCTATTCGATGGACGAAAACAGAGCTTCATAAGTAGCACTGATCAAAACATACATATCCCCATCGTGGATAAAAGAAGCGGACAAGTAGTAAGTAAAGGTCCTGGAAGCGTACAGCTAATGGACTTGGAGACTTACGAAATATTTGACGTTGTGTTACCTGAAGAAGAAGAAATGGCCAACAAGATTGAGCCAGGCAAATCAGTTGAATACTGGAACATTATGGACAGGATAAAGATCCAACGCGTTAAAAACTGAAGGAAGAATCTTTGAAAAAAGTTCACCAAATACGCCTATTCCCTGGAATGAGTGTATTAAAACTCACAGAGGAGTATAAAGAAGCGGGTGTAATAGGAGCCGGAAGGGTCGGAAAAGCAGTTGACATAATTGCGGAGATGTTCAGTAACTCCGATTATACCACTTTTATCACCTTAAGCGGTCCCTTGGTACCAGGAGGGCTTCGTTTGGTTTTCAGAGATCTCATCAAAAAAGGATACATCGATGCAGTCGTCACAAACGGAGCTAATATGGTTCATGACATCATCGAAGCTATGGGTAGGTCCCATCTTGTTGGTACAGTTAACGTTAATGATGAGGACCTATTCGAGGAAGGATACAACAGGGTCTATGATATCTTTATTGAGAACCAGACTTTCGTCGACCTTGAAGAATTCATTGGTGGAATCCTGGATAACATCCCAGAAGAAACACGCATAGGGATTCCCTTTCATAGATTCCTACATGAGGTAGGCATGAGACTGGATGATGATGAAAGCATAATTTATACAGCGGCTAGAAAAAAAGTTCCTATCTTCAGTCCAGGATTTCTCGATAGTATGCTGGGAATTCCACTATGGCTTTACAGCCAACGTAAATCCTTAGAGTTTAACCCTCTGAAAGACTTCGAACTCTTCTCAGACCTGGTCTTTGAGGCAAAAAAATCCGGTGCCATAATACTTGGAGGAGGGACACCCAAACATCACACCCAGTATATGCACACATTAAGAGAGGGCCTTGACGCAGCGGTACAAATAAGCACAGCCAGAGTCGAGGATGGCAGTCTTAGTGGAGCACCCTTAAAAGAATCAATAACCTGGGGAAAACTGAAAAAAGGTCAACTCGAGACCATGACCAGCACCATATTCGGAGATGTTACAATAATTTTCCCGTTAATAATAGCTGCAGCTCTTGAGAAGATCCAACAATAAACAGACAGCAATAAGATAAACGTTAAAATTCCTCCTGTTGAATGTATGTTTGATCCCATTGAGCGGAGTAATAATTGTTCGAGACGTAATGACTAAAAACATAAAGACTGTGAAAACTGATGACACGGTTCATGACGCTGTTAAAAAAATGAACAAGTTTGATATAGGGAGCGTCATCGTTGTCTCCAGCGGTAGAGCTGTAGGAATCATCACCGAGACTAATATAATGAGAAGAATAGTCGAGCCCAGGATGGACCCAGCGACAGTGTGGGTAAAAGACATCATGAGTAGCCCCCTAATAACCGTAGAATCAAATGCAGCTCTAGAGGAAGCTGCCAAGATAATGGCTGAAAAAAGAATAAATAGGTTACCAGTCATGGATGGGGATAAATTGCTTGGAGTAATAAGCAGTAGTGACATCGTTAAAGCTAGTCCGACGCAGCTTGGAATACTGGAAGAACTCGTAAGAGTAAGCTAAACCATTTTTCATTTAAAATAACAGGTTAATAGAAGCCTTTATTCAGGACTTACACCACAGATATTTGATTCTGATGAAGGATTCATGGGAAAGAGACGCGAGCCACCCCGCAGAGTACCACCACGTTGAGTGCGAGCGGGGCAGAGAGTTCATAGTAAGACTGACCACGGGAGCAGATGTGTATAAAGCTATACAGCAGTTTGCTAAGGACCAGGATATAAAATTTGGAAAGATACATGCGGCTTTCATGGGAGGTTTCAGCCCAGCGAAAATGTATATGTGGTGCCCAGATCCCCACGACCCTGATAACTGGCATAATGAATCAATGGCCAGTTTCGAGAACTTGAGTATGCTCATTAGTATGAGTGGAATGATCCACACGAGACTTGTCGATGGGGAGCCCGAACCCTTCCCAGCGATTCACTATGTAATAGGAGGAGCATGGAATGTCCCAACTGTTGGAGGTCATCTGTCTGAAGGAACCACTGTAAAGGGTGTTGTTGAGGTATTTATTACAGAAATTCTGGGAATTGAGGAGCTTCTTCCAAGTGACTATGATCCTGAGACTGATGGTGCTCCTGAGGAATGGTATAGAGAAGTATAATACCCTAATTTTTTATTCGATTTATATATGACGGCAACGAGGTAGAGGATTACATTGGATAAAGTCGATATCGTCATAGTTGGCGCTGGAGTAGTTGGGCTTGCTATAGGAGCGTATATAGCTAAAGATGATCGGGAACTGTACATATTGGAGAAAGAGAAAGAATACGGTCAAGCCCAGAGCAGCCGAAACAGCGAAGTAATACATGCAGGAGTCTATTACCCAAAAGATAGCTTAAAGGCAGAGTTATGCGTCAAAGCAAACCCTGTGATATACAAGATCTGTGAAGAAAACAAGATCGCACATAAAAAATGTGGAAAAATCATAGTAGGAAACGAGGAAGAAGAAGTAAAACAACTAGAAGAAATAATAAAACACGCAACAGAAATTGGTGCAAGAGAACTAGAGTTAATAGACTCTAAAGAAGTCCACAATCTTGAACCAAAAGTGAAAGCAGACGCCGCTATCCTTAGTCCAACAACAGGAATATTAGATGCCCATGGCCTCATGGACCACTTTTACAGAGAAGCAAGGCAAAAATCAGGTGTTGACCCCCTCGTACTAGATACCGAAGTCATAGACATAACTCCAGTAAAAGACGGATACATCGTAAAAATGATATCCGGAGGTGAACCCTTCGAGGTAGAGTCAAGAATCATTATCAACAGTGCAGGATTACAAAGCGATAAAGTAGCTGCCATGCCCGGCATCGATATTATGGAAGCTGCCTACAATATCCACTGGTGTAAGGGAGACTACTTTAACCTCACCGGAGTACCCCCAGCAAGCATGCTCGTTTACCCTCCACCGCCACAGGATGAGGCCAGTCTGGGAATTCACAGCGTACCAGACTTAACTGGTAGACTGAAATTTGGTCCTAACGCCTATTATGCGGATGAAATTAACTACTCAGTAGAATCAGAAAAAGAACCTTTTTGGAGAGACATCGCCAGATATTTCCCTACCGTCAAACCTGAAAATCTTCACCCAGACATGAGTGGTATAAGAGCAAAACTTCAGGGTCCAGGTCAACCAGTTCGGGATTTCGTTATTAAACACGAGGAAGACAGAGATCTATCAGGTTTCTTCAATCTTGTTGGGATAGAGTCTCCTGGATTAACAGCCAGTCCATCGATAGCGGAGATTGTAGCGGAGATGGTCCAAGACTACCTAGAATAATGTAAGCGAGGGACATCCAGA
>CAZLHX010000060.1:0-17955 GCA_964559475.1 uncultured Candidatus Bathyarchaeia archaeon
GGACTTGAAAATTACATAGGAGTTGTTTTATCATGAATCCAATAGAAATTATAATGGAACACCCTGGACCATGGCTATCATGGATGCTCCCAATTATCGGGGCTATTCTTATGCCAATTTTTGGGAGATTCAATGAAAAGTTAAGAGATTATAGTGCAGTGATTTTTGCTGGATCTGCCGCCGTGGCAGCAGGTTCAATGATCCCTCATCTATTTTCAGGACACACACCTGGGGACATTAAACTACTAACATGGATGACTTTACCGAATGGAACTCCTCTTGAGTTCGGCGTATTAGTGGACCCTTTAAGCATCATAGTTGCTAATGTTGTAGCATTCATAAGTTTCCTGATCGTGGTCTACTCGACCAGCTACATGCATGGGGATCCTCACCTTGATAGGTATTGGTTCCTCTTTCTGTACTTTATCGGTAACATGATGCTTCTAGTTCTTTCAAATAATCTGCTCACGACTCTTATTGGATGGGAAGGAGTAGGGTTGTGCAGCTATGGTCTTATTGGTTACTATTACCGTGATGCTAAGGAAAGGTGGCTAGGTGGTCCTCCACCAACAGAGATGTATCCACCCAGTCATGCAGGAATGAAAGCTTTCGTAGTTACTGGTATTGGTGACGTATTTATTCTCGCAGCTCTTTTCATACTATATCAATATGCAGGTACTTTCAATTATGTGGACTTAATCCAGCATAGTGAGCAATGGCTGCATAATATGGCAGCAGTACCCGGCTTAGTAAGCGTATTTGCATTACTATTTTTAGGGGGCCCTATTGGAAAATCCGCTCAATTTCCCCTTCATGAGTGGCTACCAGAGGCTATGGCTGGACCTACGAGTGTATCTGCCTTAATTCACGCAGCAACTATGGTTAAGGCTGGAGTCTATTTAGTTGCTCGTATGAGTCCTGTTTTCTATGTTGGAACTTGGCATCTTCATATCCCGGGAGCTAAACTATACTTCATAGCAATTGGCTTAGTGGGGGCATTTACCTGTTTCCTCGCAGCCAGCCAAGCAATCGTTTCAGTGGAGCTGAAAAAGATACTTGCATATTCAACAGTAAGCCAGATCGGCTATATGATGCTTGGACTTGGATTAAGTGGATTTAGTGAAGAAGCTTATATCGCTGGACTCACAGCAGGAATTTATCACCTAATGAGTCATGCAATGTTTAAAGGAGCTCTATTTCTAGCAGCAGGATCAGTAATTCATGCAGTAGAAAGCATCTATACTTTCAACATGGGTGGACTAAAGAAACACATGCCAAAAACCTACTGGCTAATGGTACTCGCAACACTAAGCCTTTCAGGCGTACCCATGTTCAGCGGTTTCTGGAGCAAGGATGCTGTATTTCTTTCTGCTCTAGTAGCAGGTACCCCCCTTGCTTATGCATTACTTGCAGTCGGGGTAGTCAGCGCGGCAATGACTTTCGCATATAGCATACGCTATATCAGTAATACTTTCCTCCATGAGGAGAGCGATTTCATAAGTCAACTGGAGGATCATGGACACCACATACACGAAGCCCCTAGGTTAATGTGGCTCCCAATTGGAATATTAGTAGTCCTTTTCTGTACCATTGGGGTGCTTGGATTCGCCGGCTTATTCAATGAACATTTGAATCCTGAGATATTCATAGAGGAGCAAATGCATCATACAGTTGAGCATCTTCTCCCCCATGATATAGCTGAACACCTGCACGTACCTCATATTAGTGGTTCTACAAAACTCATTGGAGCTGGATTAAGCGCTATAGCTCTCGCGGTTGGAGGCTTCCTTGGATACAATTTTTACTGGACACGGAAATGGGATAGTTGGAAATGGGTTCAAGCAAGCGACCTGCGTTTATCGATCCACAATTTCCTGTGGAATAGATGGTATATGAACGCCTTCTTTTACAGAGTCTTCGTGGACGGTCTTGTTAACTTAACACAAACGATCTACAAGATTTTTGAAGCTAATGTGATGGTGCCTTTAAGCGATCGGGTTGCTGCAGCATCCCAAAGTTTCAGTGAAAAACTCTATGACCTGCTCGAGGAAGGGGTGATCTTTAAAACAATAAACGATGGAGTCCCGTTTTTTATAATTGGGACGTATCACCGAATAAAAAAGACTCAAACAGGTATGCTCCGTATTAACTTGATGTATCTAATTATTTTGTTACTAGTAATCATCATCGCGATGTTGGAATTAGGAGGTATATAGATGTTCGGATCACTTTGGTTAGCTGTACTTGCTCCAATAATTTTTATGCCTATAGTATATGTAGCTGGAAGAAAACTTGGAAAAAATGTATGCTGGGTAGCATTCTTACCCTTGTTATACTCTACATTGTATTTTTATAGTTTAATTGATAAGGTCGCGGATAACCCTGTAGGAGAATATTTCTTCTGGCTTCCAGGGATAAGGTTTGGATTATATGCAGATAGTTTAAGCTTACCAATAACACTAACGGTGGCACTTCTTGGTGCAGTCATCGTCATATATTCACAGCCCTACATGGAGCATCATATACATGAGATGTATCATGATGAGAATAAAAAAGCACATGCAACATACTATGCTCTATATTTAGCTTATATAGCAAGTATGATGGGTGTATCACTAGCCACAAATCTTTTCGAGTTCTACCTATTCTTCGAGTTAATGATTATACCCTCTTGGGCACTCATTAACGTATATGGGTCAGGAGAAAAGGAGAAAATAGCTCTAATGTATCTTCTTTGGAGCATTGTTGGTGCTGTAATATTTGTAACCGGTGCCCTAAGCGCATATGCCTTAACTGGCAGTTTCGAATTTTCAGCGTTATCCACTCTAAGTGGTTCCCCCTACGCAGTATTCATAGTATTGACAATGTTAATAGGTTTAAGCGTAAAAATGGCAATGTTTGGGCTTCACATCTGGCTCCCCTTCGCCCACGCTCAAGCACCCACACCTATCAGTGCATTACTTAGTCCTGCAATGATAGGTCTAGCTGCTTATGCTATAGTAAGAATGATACTTCCAATCGCTGGTGTGATGGAGTCAGGTTTTGCATTAACCCTAATTTGGGGCCTAATTACCATGATATATGGGGGAATGATGGCAATGACTCAGACGGATATAAAGCGTTTTCTCGCATATTCCAGCATGAGTCAGATGGGTTACTTATTCATAGGTATAGCAAGCACATCAACTGCTGGGGTAACTGGATCAATGATGCACTACATAAGCCATGGATTGGGAAAGGCTGCTCTATTCCTCAGCGCAGGCGCAATTATTAATCAAACAGGTTTGAGAGACATAAGAAAACTTGGAGGATTAGCAGACAGGATGCCATTAACAGCCTTAGTCTTCTTCATTGGTGCCATGAATATATCAGGAATACCCCCCACTATTGGATATGTTTCCAAATTTATGATATTCACGGGAGCTTTTAGCCCAAGTGCCCAAGGAATATCAATTGAGGTTATACTTTCTCTAGTAGGAATAATTTCTACAGCATTAACAGTTGGATACACAACTTGGACGATGAGAAAGGTATTCTATGGACCCTTACCTGAACACTTGAAAGAGATAAAAGAAGCAGGTTACTTAATGACAGTTCCAATGGCAGTTCTTTGTATTATCTCTTTACTCCTAGGAATATATCCTCGGCCTATACTAGATCCGTTACTAAAAGTATTATCACAGTTTATTAACTTGAGGTGAAATTGTAATGAAAATATTATTCCAAATAATTTTTCTGGCCATATTATCTGCACCAATAGTCTACTTATTAGGTAGAAAAATCGGAAAAAAGATCAGCTGGTTAGTCTTTGCTGTTCTCTTATTATTATCAATATATTTTGGAGCCTTAATTCCCAGAATGGAACATGAGACGTTGATTCAGGAAAAAAACTGGGTTATAGCCCCTATCACGTTAAACTTCGGGTTCCTAGCTGATGGATTAAGTGTGCCAATGATATTTACATATATATTCGTATCAACATTCACCATATTGTTTAGCGTTCCCTATATGGAAAGAAGACTAAGCCAAGACGATATAACAGAAAATAATGAACAATATGCAAGATTTAACACTTTTTTCTTACTTTATTCGGTAAGCGTTGTTGGAAGCATGTTATCAACAAACCTTATAGAGTTTTACGTTTTCTTTGAAGTAGCCTTGGTATTCTCATGGCTCCTCGTATTATATTTTGGATACGGAGACCGGAGAAGAAACAGCTTATTATACTTCTTATGGACTCATATCGGCGGTGGTATTCTCCTTGTGGGAATACTCGGAGTTTACTGGTTAACAGGAAGCTTCGAGATAGTCAATCTCCTCCATATTTCTGATTATCCTGGAGCATTTTGGGTTGGCTTGGCAATAGCCCTTGGATTATTTGTCAAGATTGGAGCCTTAGGATTTCATGGTTGGATGCCAGATACTTATGCAGAATCACCAGCACCAGTGAGTGCAGTACTTGGAGCTACTTCCGTAATGCTAAGTACTTACTCCCTTACAAGATTAATGCCTCCTTTCCAGGAGGTCCTTCAAGGAGTTAGCAAGTGGTTTATGTTATGGGCTCTGCTCACAATCCTTTACGCTGGAATTATGGCAATTGTTCAAAAAGATACCAAACGACTCGTCGCTTATTTAAGCATGAGTCAGATGAATTATTGTGTTTTAGGAGTATTTACATACATTCCATACGGTGTTCTCGGCGCAGTATCTTATAGTATCAGTCATGGCTTAGCGATTGCTCTCTTATTTTTAGTGTCAGGTGCACTACTATATAGGACCGGTTTAAGAGACATGAGTAAAATGGGTGGATTGGCTGAGAAGTTACCAGTAGCAATACTAGCAATAATTGCAGGTTTCCTCACTATTGGCGGGGTCCCTCCAGCTGTAGGATTCAAATCCAAGTTTATACTCTTAAGTGGGGCCATGGAAAGAGGATTCGAAACAACAATAATAGAATTAATTGTGGCAATATTAGCGGGGAGCTTAGCCACCTTAATAACATTAGCATATGAGTTCAAGACAGTTTGGAGGATTTTTTATGGGAAACTACCAAATGAACTTGAAGGAGTCACAATGGTCCCACCCTCCATGGCAGTTACATTATTAGCGTTAGGAGCTCTTGCCATAATATTTGGTATATGGCCTGCTCTTTTCACAAACCCCATAGAAGTATTCATAGAACACATTTTTCATTAATTTTTTTAATATTCTTAATATTATACATAAATTAACCATATAAAGATTTTATTTTACTTGATTATTAGAAATGTCCAAAGATTGTAATGTTTTTTTGTGACTCATTATGTATGCATTATTATAATATTAGTTTCCTCTATTAACCTAAATTTTTTTTATGCACGCAGTCTTTAACTTTTTAAAAAAGCAGTTCAATATAATTGCTTATACCGAAAAAACTATTCGATAGATTAGTAACTCATTAGTAATGTCTTTAGAAGCTGACTTAGCTAAATTCTTCGAAGAGCGAGGAAAGACTGTCATCATTGGTGTGGGTAATCCCCTGAGGGGGGATGATGGTGTAGGGATGAAAATCCTTGAGTATCTTGAAGATATGGATTTACCGGATGTAATGCTATTAAACACTGAGACTGTGCCAGAAGCTTTTACGGGGAAAGTCTCTGAGTACGAACCTACTCATGTTCTTCTAGTCGATGCGGCGAATTTCCGTGGGGAACCAGGAGATGCGAAATTGATAAGTTCAGCTCAAATTGGTGGCACTGCTGTTTCTACACACAGTCTCCCTTTAACCATTTTTATTACTTATATTGAGAAAACCCTCAATGTGAAGGTGAAATTACTCGGTATACAGCCCAAAAGAATTGAATTTTATACTGAGATGACGCTTGAACTAGAAGAAGCCTCAAATAAAATTTCAGAAATTTTAATTAAAATACTAGAAAAAAATTAGAAACCTACTCTTCTTTCTTTGACTCTTTAG
Source organism: uncultured Candidatus Bathyarchaeia archaeon (assembly GCA_964559475.1). Taxonomy (GTDB): domain Archaea; phylum Thermoproteota; class Bathyarchaeia; order TCS64; family TCS64; genus RBG-16-57-9. The sequence continues at coordinate 5,957 of CAZLHX010000060.1, forward strand.
GCTTAGGTGGAGGTCTCTCAAAGTGAAGAATTTGGTCCTCTTTATTGATTACAGCTAATTCATATTCGGTTGTCAGACGATCGCTTCCCTCGGGCAGACTTTTTTACACTCCTGACCGAAGAGGCATTTACCAAGATCCACCGGCAGTCCAGTACATTTTGGACCAGATCCACCTTCCAACTCTATAGCAAAGCTTTGGCAAACTCGCGCACACAGGCTACAACCTATGCTTTTTTCGAGGTCGAATTCATGTTTTCCTCTCAGTCCCTCCGGAGGCTCTCTCTTCTCAAAAGGATATATCAGAGTGCATAGTTTTCTTAAAGCATCTCTCAATGATTCTCTTTGCATTACCATTTTATATTACTCTTGATAGGGCTATTACTGCCATAACTTGAAGCACACTTAGGGGTATAAGGTATCGCCAGACTCCACTAACCATCTGGTCTATTCTGAATTTAGCGAATACGCTTAGGTCACTTAATATAAAGACGCATATGGTGGTTTTAATGATGACCCATAATATGGGAGGTAATATCGGACCTGCTGGTCCTCCTAAGAATAAACTCGTTAATAAGGCTGAAGCTAACACCATTTTAATATCATGATCCTCAGTCAATAGGGCCAGCTTTTTTCATGCCTATATGCAATAATTCTCCTGAATTATTTGCATCTTATCCACTAATTAAACCATTAAAAAGTGGATCAGAAGATTTGCACAAGTTTTTTTAACTGATAGTACTTTGCTGTTAAGAAATGAGCATAGCTGTCATTGGTCCCTCATCATTCGTAACATGTTTTGAATTAATTGGTGCAAAAGGTTACGAAGAACATGAAGTGGGAGCAGTGGTGAAGACCTTAAACCGCCTGGTAACAGAGGATGACCTAAAGCTCATCATTTTACCTGAGAGATATGCTAAGGAAACTAGATCCATCCGAGAAGATGTAATGAAAAGGGGTGAAATTACACCAATTTTTGCACTTATACCTGATCTTACTATGGAAACAGGGATGAGGATGGAAGAGCTACAGGCGGTAGTCTCGCTCGCGATAGGAACAAAATTAGAATTATAGAGGAATAAAAATGAATAAAATCCTTCAATTGGGCGGAAGACTCAATAAACTAATAGAACGGACCGAAGATGAAGCTGAGCAAATAGTAGAAGGAGCAAGAAAAGAAGCTGATGAAATTATAAATAGTGCTAAAGATGAGGCTTCCCAAAGGCTTCAAAGAGCGCAAAGAAGGTCAGGTCTAAATGAGTTTTTACAAGAAGCTGAGCAAGAAGCAAAAATTGAAGCCAAGAAGGTCCTTGAAGATTACACAAAAAGAGCTGAGGCTGTCAGTTCAGTCTCAGATTCGGAACTAAAAGAAGGCTCAAAATTAATTGTTCAGGAGGTCACAAGTTATGAATAAAGAAAAACTAGATGATCAATTGATTGAGAAAACTATCGAACAAAGAAATAAGATGCTCGAAGAGGCTAAGGCTAAAGCTGAAAGGATCTTGAAGAATGCCGAGGAAGAAAGACAGAGGATAATGGAACAAAATAATGCGGCTATTCAAAGTGTTATAGGATCTGAATTAAAAGCGGTACATGATAGAATTGTTGGTCAAGCACAACTTCAGGGTAGAAGAAAAATCCTTGAAGCCAGACATGAACTTCTTTCAAAAGTTCAAAAGTATGCATTAGAAGATTTGAAGCTTGTAGCAAAAAGGGGACACCCTGACTTTGATTATGATGAAATTCTTGTTAATTTACTTTTGGAAGCTATTAACGCAATCGATGAACAGCATTATTTTGCATCAGCAAACGAGGATGACCTTGGTTTTTTGAGAGAAAATCTAGAGAGTATTATTAAAAAATCTGGCGGAAAGAAGATTGAATTGAGGGAAAAACCGATCGATGTAATGGGCGGCGTATATGTGTCAAACGCTGATGGAAAGAAAAAAATGGAAAATACCATAGAGTTAAGGCTAGAAAATGCCAGTAAAAATCTTCAGTCAGAGGTTGCAGAAAAACTAGGAGTAATATAAATGTCAGAAAGATTAGAAGGAACAATTGAAAGAATTAATGGCTCACTTATTATAGCTAAATTCGATGAAGAGCCAAAAATGGGAGACCTTACAGAGGTGGGAAATTTAAACCTGATGGGGGAGATTGTTAGACTCAGCGAGGAAATCGCCTTCATTCAGTGTTATGAATCCACCTCAGGCCTAAAACCAGGGGAACCAGTAATTGACATAGGCAGTCCTCTGGTAGCAGAGTTAGGGCCAGGTTTGATGGGACAAATTGTTGATGGTGTCGAACGCTCTGAGATGGAGTTATGGGATCTAACTGGACCTTTTATTACTCGAGGAACCAATATTGCACCTTTAGATCGAGATAAAAAATGGGCTTTTAAGGCAAAAGTGAAAACTGGAGATAAAGTTGCAGGTGGAGATATAATTGGTGAAGTTCAAGAAACTGAAACCTTTGTACATAGAATTCTAGTTCCGCCCCAGTTGAGTGGTACAATTATAAGCATAGAGGATGGTGAATTCACTGTTACAGATACAGTTGCTAAATTGAAATCCGAAAATGGTGATGTATCTGATGTTATAATGATGCAGGTCTGGCCAGTAAGAGTGGGTAGACCAATAAAGGAGCGCTACTCTCTCTCTCAACCACTTATAACAGGTCAACGAGTCATTGATACCTTCTTCCCTTGTGGAAAGGGAGGCGCTGCTGCTATTCCTGGAGGATTTGGCACAGGAAAAACCGTGACTTTGCAACAAATTGCAAAATGGAGCGATGCTGATATTATTGTATATATAGGTTGTGGCGAGAGGGGAAATGAGATGGCTGATGTAGTTGACCAATTCCCTGAGATTAAGGACCCAAGGACAGGTAGAAACCTTATTGAGAGAACAATAATTGTTGCTAATGTATCGAATATGGCTGTATCAGCCCGTGAAGCCAGTATTTACATGGGCTTAACAATAGGGGAATATTTCAGAGATCAAGGTTATGATGTAGCAATAATGGCAGATTCAACAAGCAGGTGGGCTGAAGCACTTAGAGATATATCTGGAAGACTAGAAGAAATTCCAGCAGAAGCTGGATACCCTGCATATCTTGCTGATAGGATAGCAGAAATATACGAGAGAGCAGGAAGAGTAGAAGTCTTGGGTACTGACGAAAGATTTGGAAGTTTAACTTTATTAGGTGCCGTTTCTCCTCCCGGTGGTGACTACTCAGAACCTGTTACAACAACCACTCTTAGATTCATTGGCACCTTCTGGGCCCTTGATAGTGAACTGGCTTATAGAAGGCACTTCCCCGCTATTAACTGGTTAAGAAGTTTCACCAGATATCTCACCGTCGCTGAAAGATGGTGGGGAGAATTCGATGAAACTTGGGGTGAGACTAGATCACTGGCATTAAGGATACTGGAAGAAGCTGCCGAAATCGAAGAAACTGCCAGAATTATTGGAGAAAAGGCTCTTCCAGATGACCAAAGATTGGTTCTTTTAGCGGCAGAAATGCTAAGAGAAGGTTTCCTGGTACAGAGTGCCTTCCATGAGGTTGATACCTTTTGTCCCCCCGAAAAACAAGTCAAACTATTAAAGCTATTTACAGATTTCTATGAAAGTACAAGGCCCTTGATAGAGGAAGGAATACCAATTGATCAGGTAAGAGAATTAGATGTAATCAGAGAGATCATGCGCTTAAAGGAGAGAGAAGGCACAGATCCCATTAATAATGCTAGAAGAGAAATGAATAACGAGATTATGGAACTAAAACAACAATACGAGGTGGTTCAAAGATGAGCAAACTAGCCCGTGTTGTTTATAAGACTACTACAGAAATTAAGGGACCAATTTTAATGGTTCAACGAATAAGTGATGTTAGCTTCGACGAGATTGTGTATATCGAGAGACCTAATGGTGAGATAGTTCAGGGAAGCGTCCTTGACGTCAGTAGGGATTGGGCAATGATCCAATGCTTCGGAGAAACCTCAGGACTAGACATATCAACAGAGATCAGTTTCAGCGGTGATGTACTAAGAATACCTGTATCAGAAGACCTGATCGGAAGAATATTTAGCGGAAGCTTCGAACCCCTTGATGGCATGCCCCAGATAATCGGTAAAGAACTGCGAGATGTAAATGGTGGAGTAATTAATCCAGCAGCTAGAGAGGTGCCAAGTGAATTTATTCAAACTGGAATGAGTGGCATTGATGGTATGAATAGCCTAGTCAGAGGACAAAAACTACCAATCTTTAGTGAATCAGGTTTAAGTCACAACCAACTAGCAGCACAGATAGCTAGGCAAGCTACAATCCCTGGAAGTGAGACGGATTTCGCAATAGTTTTCGGAGCAATGGGTATAAAGAATGAGGAAGCAGCCTATTTCCGTGAAGAATTCGAGAAAACAGGTGCATTAAATAACAGTGTAATGATACTAAATCTTGCGGATGACCCCTCGATTGAACGAATTGTAACACCACGGATTGCCCAGACGATCGCTGAGTATTTGGCATTCGATATGGGGATGCACGTACTGGTCATCTTAACAGATATGACAAACTATGCGGAGGCTCTGAGAGCTATCAGCATAGCCCGTGAAGAAATACCCACAAGAAAAGGCTACCCCGGCTACTTATACAGCGACCTAGCAACCATATATGAAAGAGCTGGCAGAATAAAGGGTAGACCTGGTAGTGTAACACTGATGCCAATATTATCAATGCCAGCCGGAGACATCACGCACCCTATACCTGACCTCACCGGATATATTACAGAGGGACAGCTAATACTACAACGTGAGCTGTCCCTTAGAGGATTATACCCACCAATGAATGTTCTTCCAAGCCTGAGCAGGTTAATGAAAGATGGTATCGGTGAGGAAACTACACGTGAGGACCATCAGGATGTATCCAACCAGTTGTACATGGCTTATGCAGAGGGTACAAGAGCGAGAGGCCTAGTACGAATAGTAGGAACCGTTGGTTTATCAGAAAGAGAACGCCAGTGGCTCCGATTCGCGGATAGATTCGAACAAGAGTTCATTAACCAAGGACTTTACGAGAACCGTACAATCGAACAGACACTGAAACTAGCATGGGATCTTCTTAGTGACTTACCTGAGGACGATTTAATCCGAATAGACGAGGACTTTATTCAAACATACCATCCGAGTCATAAGAGAGAAGCATAAACATGTCTGCTACAACTGGTGTACGCCCCACAAAGGGCTACCTCATGGAAACCAAGAGACGAATAGAAGTTGTAGAAAGAGGAACAGAGTTCCTCAAGTTAAAACGAGATCAATTAGCCAAACAATTAACAGAGTCTCTTGATGTGTTAAGGGGTAGGAGAAGTCTACTCTTAGAGAACCTTGAGGAAGCATACAGCGCGTTAACTGCTGCTTATCTTAGCCTAGGTCCAATTGAAGTAAAAAGCCAGACACGCAGCATCAAAAAATCCCTTGAACTTGAAGTACTGCCAAGAAGTGTTATGGGCGTTGTATACCCCTCTGTTAGAATAGTCGAGAGACCTGAGATAACAACAGAACTTGATATCACCCTTGCTCACGCTGCTGAAGAGATATACGAGATCATAGAAGAGTTGATCCGTTTAGCTGAGTTTGAGGAAAGAGTAGAGAGAATTGCAGATGAACTCGGTACAACAAATAGAAAAGTCAATGCACTGGAAAATACTATTATCCCGGATATGCGTCACATAATTAAATTCATTGAGGATAAACTTGATGAAGAGGCCATGGAGGAATTAGTCAGAATGAAACTCATTGGAGGTGCCAAAGCATCGAGAAAATAGCTGTTAGAGGACCGAAACTTGGGATAACCAATGTTGTTCTTAGGACGCATGCCCGTATTGCTAACCTATTAGATAGGGAACAAACACGTAAACTCGCAGAAGCCGAGAATATTAATGATTTTCTCGAAAAACTCAAAAAGACTCCATATGGTGAAATTAAAATCGAGCAGGATGAACTGGTAGCTATTAACCTCGAGCGAGTTTTTACAGAAAAATTCATTGAAAGGATTGAAAGTATTGTAAAAATAACCCCAACAAAGCTTGGAGAATTTCTCAGAGCATATTTCGATTTACGTTTTGAAGTTTTAAATCTGAAAAGAATATTGAGAGGTAAATTTACTGAATCAACAATTGAGCAAATCAAAGAGTCACTTATCCCAATTGAGCCTTTCCTAATAGATAGTTATGATACTCTTTTAACCAAAAGGAATTTTGTTGAAACAGTACAGTTATTACAAGGAACTCCTTATCAAGAGTTAATCACAAAGCTGCCAGAATATGAGGAAAAAGAAGAACTCTGGTCCTTTGAGTTAGAGCTCAATTATATCTATGCGAAAGAAATTATGAAACTAGTTGATAAACTTCCTTCTAAAAATAGATATATTGTAAACAGTCTCGTAAAGTTTGAGACTGATGTTGAAAATATATTGGTAGCAATAAAAAGAAGGGGAAAAGGAGAGGTAAATTTAGAGGAAGTATTTCCAGTCACCTATCGAATAAGTTTAGATGAACTAGAAAAAATAATAAAAGCCGAGGACTTGAGAACCACTATTGACAGCCTGAATGAGCCATATAACTCAGTACTTCAACCAATCAAGACTGGTGACATTGCTCTGACTAGAGCCATGCTCAGAAAAGGAAAATATGAGACTGTTACAACAGCTAGGGCAGGAGATGAGTACGGGTTTAATGTTATTCTAGCCTTCTTAATTTACAGTGAGATTGAGAAAGATAACCTTGTAGGCTTGGCTTGGGGGAAAGTACAAGGTCTAGAAAGTACTGAACTGCTTAAATATATAGTAATTCCTTGGGATTAAATTCCATACAATTTTATCTAATAATCTGTTTGTTATACTATGTCAAATAAATGGGAAACAGTATACTTTGATAAGAGTGGAAAAGAAAATACTGAAAAGACCTTAAAGTTAGCCAAAGAACGAGCACAAGAACTCGGAATAAAAAACATCGTTGTAGCAAGTTATACTGGTTACACCGGAGTTTTAGCATCAAGGATTTTTAAAAATTATAATCTCGTAATATCAGCGGGGATGATGGGGTTCAGAGAGCCTAATGTGGCGAGAATGGATCCTGAGGCTAAGAGAGAAATGGAAGAAAACGGTGCGAAAATATTTTACCACTTGCACGCCTTTGGTGGATTGGGCAGAGCCATAAAAAATAAGTTTGGTCCCATCCAGAATGATGAGATAATAGCCCACACACTAAGATTATTTTCACAAGGGGTCAAAGTTGGGTGTGAAATATCATGTATGGCAGCAGATGCAGGATTGATAAGGACGGACAAAGAATGCCTAGCAATCGGAGGGTCAGGTGGAGGGGCTGATACAGCAATAGTATTGACTCCAAGTAATACTCACAGATTCTTCGATACAAAGATCCATGAAATTATATGTAAACCACGATAATCTATTTTCCTTTTTACATATAACATGGGAAAATAATTCTAGATGATAAATTATGACTGCGTTTGAAAATATTAATAATATACTTGAAAATAACTTAAGAAATATTTATGGAAAAAAGGTAAAAGATGTAGAAATTATAAGCATAATGCAGTACCCTAGAAAAGAAAATAAATTCATAGTTATTTACAACTTGGATCTTGAAGATAGCGTACCTATAATAAGAGCAAAAATTGTGTTAGATGTGAATAAAAAAGAATTGGAAACATATGAACCAGGTTTACCCTAAATTCTCTATAATATCAACTATTTGGATAAGATTTTCAACCTCAATATCGGGAACTTGATCAGGCTCTTCAGGTCTAGGTTCATTAACTCTATTAACCCATATGGTATGTATACCGGCTAGTTTTGCTGGTCTGATATCACTCAAAGGTGTATCACCAACACTTACAGATTCAGAAGGGATAGAAGAAGTAATTTCAAGAATTCGTTCATAATATTTTGTTTCAGTCTTTAATACTCCTAATATCGACTCGCTGAAAATATACGAAAAATATTTTTTACCGGTTATCCTCTCTAATGTCTCTGCTTTTTCTTTTGCATCATACCCAGTACTTAGACAGATTGAATAATTCCTCTCTTTGAGTTTTTCAAGAGTCTTGATAGTCTCTGGATAATATGTTGGCTCAAATTTTGCTTGATTTTTAGCTTCCTCAAATTTATTGCATATATTTTTCGCAGTCTCATCATTAAATGGTTTACCAAGACAGTCAAATAATAGCTTGCAGTGAAACATTACGTCATTGTGCCGATCCAGATATTCTTGATGTATCTTTCTTCTATGTATTTCATAAACCCAGATTTTGTAGAGTTCTTTGCCACTTAAACCAAGAATTCCATCTAATTTGAACTCCATAGCGGTATCCATATCGTGGAGAGTGCTATCATAATCCATTAGAATAGTCTTAATCATCATCACCCATTAATCCACGGTTTTATTTAATAGAATACCCAGAATACTTTAAATGACTATAAAGTTCCCGATTAAACTATTAGAAAATGCGCAAGAGCTAGCCAAGAATAATCATCCTCATGAAATAATTCTTCTTCTTAGAGGGGAAAAAGTAGATAACAAATTGATCATAAACGATTTTCTTTTACCCCCAATGGGGGTAGGAGGAACTGGTTTCGCTAGTTTTCCCGCTCATATGTTGCCTATAGATTTTTCAATAATAGGTACCTTGCATAGTCACCCCTCAGGTAAATTACGTCCTTCAATAAGAGATATGCATAATATGTATGGCCGAATTATGGTCATTATTGGTCCACCATATTTCAAGAATTCAGTAACTGCTTTCAAGAAGAGTGGAGAAAGAATTGATATAGAAGTTATTTAACCCCCCACAATTATGGGGTAAACAACAACTTTATCACCAGACTTCAACTCGGAAGTATCCCATAGACGTTTCTTATTCACTAGAACACCTATTACCCTGCGATCATAAGTGTAAAGAATGTCTTTTCCAAGTGATTTTATGTATTCTCTCAGGGTTGATTTGCTTTTCACTATATGTATTGTAAGTTCTGGATACATTATGATTTTATTTATTAGGTAAAGTTTATACCTTTTCTAAGCTTCTCTCTTTTATTACCTGCAAATACCTCTTGTACCATGTATCTACATTATCTTTTGTAACGTAGGTTTTATGGTGTCGAAAACCGCCTTTAAATCCATGTGGTATATGCAATACCTCATGAATTAATGTCTTATCTTGTATTTCTCTCGGGGCAAAATCGAATAACTCATGTATAACCTCTAGAATATATGTTGGTTCCATTATCAAAGCTTCTTGCCAAATCCTTCCTAGACCATGGATTCGAGCTATAGTTCTCTCCGACTTACTACCCCTACTTCGAATAAAATGAACTCTATCTAATTTTATATGGTCAAATTTTAGTAGGTAGATTATTTGAAGAGTTCTTTCCTTAATGTCAGGAGCGTCGAAATATTCTATCACATTCACACAGTATCTTCTTGATTTATTGTTTTATCGATAAGTTTATTGGTTGGATGCTCCATCCATTATTAACTTGGAACAGGAGCAAATAAGTGTTACAAAAAAGATTACTGCCATGGCTATACTGGCATCTGCATCAGTAGCATCAAACTATCTCCTAATCGGAGTGGTGAATATAAAATTAATGGACTTGATTGTTTTTACGGGTGGTTACTTATATGGTGCATTTTTTGGCTCAAGTCTAGGCTTATTAATCTGGCTAGTATATGGAACCATTAATCCTTATGGGTTTAACTTTCCCACTTTGATAGCAACATCTCTCTCCGAGACAATTTACGGAATATTCGGAGGTTTGTATCGTAAAAACTTGGAGGAAAGAAATATTCAAAGTTCAGCACTGAAACTAGGTATTACTGGATTTTTATTGACCTTCGTCTATGACTTGGTGACAAACATTGTTACCGGAATCGTTATAGGAATACCAATAACTTCTGCAATAATAGCGGGAATACCCTTTTCGATTATCCATGAGTTAAGTAATGCATTCTTTTTTGCAATTGGCTTTCCTCCTCTGGTTCAAGCACTTAGAATTAGTCAGGTAGTGAATGATCTTGAATAACCAAAACTTAAAGCTGATTGCATTAGCTCTCTTATGCACGACTATAATAACGGGGTCGTACTCCATTTTTCTTCAAAGTCAAATAAATGAGATTAAAGACAATAATAAAAAAACTCTCGAAGAACTCAATAAATTCACATCAAAAATTGATATAATGATTGATTACGGTAATGTCACACAAGTCTGGTATAATGGTACAAGAATAGTACCTGGAGAATCATTATTGAACGTAACAAACGAAATAGCTGAAGTTGAATTTACCATGTCAGAATTTGGGGCATTCGTAAAATCAATAAATGGGTTAGAGGGAACACAAAATAATTTCTGGATTTGGAATTACTATGAAGACGGTTGGAATATGGGAATGACGGGAGCGGATAAAAAATATTTACATGAAGGAGACATAGTCTCATGGAAATACACAGATTCATTCTAATCCATAAAGATGTGAAAAGACATGAATTCAATGCAAATACTTGAAAGATTATCAGAAAAGACGGCTCCAGGTCAAACACCAGAATTCACCAAGACACACGTACTGCTAGCAATTTTAACTATAAACAGAGAAAAAATTGGACGTAAACAATTATCAAGGAAACTGGAACTTGGTGAAGGAACAGTCAGAAACTTGATAAACCGTTTACAAGAAGAGGAGCTGATATTAACCACTAGACAGGGAGTATCTCTTACAGAAAAAGGAGAAAAATTTTTGCTAGATATTTCTTCAAACATTAAAGGAATCCAAATAGATGACACAAGGATAACTGTGGGTGAGTATAATTACGCTGTAATTATCCGAAACCAGGCACAAAAAGTCAGATTTGGGGTTGAGCAAAGAGATCAGGCTCTAATATCTGGTGCTAAGGGTGCGACCACTATCAAGTTTAATAAAGGTGATTTTATCATCCCAGGGGTTGACTCTAAACTTGATGAATTTATACTGGAAAAACTTGAGACTTTGAATCCTAAGGATGATGATGTGATAATAATAGGAACTGGAGATACCCCCTTTAGCGCTAAAATTGGTGCATATTCAGCTGGACTAATGCTTATCAGTTAAATTAAAATTTCTACTAAACAAAATTTAATCATGAAACATTTTGCATACGGCTCCAATCTTAATGAAGAGTTCTTAAAAAAATATTGTCCTAGCGCAGAATTCATAATGAAAGCATATTTACTAAACTATCAGGTTCAGTTCAGATTTTGGTCTAAGAAACGAGAAGGCGGGATAAGTACAATAATCGAAGAACCAGGTGAAATAGTTCATGGTGTTTTGTATGAGATAGGAAACACTGATCTTAATAATCTGGATATACTCGAGAGTGTACCTCAGGGACTCTACAGCAGAGAAAAATTTCTAGTATTAGGCGAAGATAGGAAATGGCATTTAGCTGATTTGTATAGAGTAGTAAATCCTCAAGGTCCATTCACACCATCCAAAACATATGTGGAACTTATGCTAGATGGAGCTAAGAAACATGAATTAGACTCAGATTATATTCGAAAAATAAGGAGAATATATAATAGAAGCGAATAAATTTGTGAAAGATTATTTTAGCTCTTGGGGAGGGGTAGCTTCACTTCAGGATTCCAAATAAACTCAGAATATAAATATCCAGTATATACCCCGTCTAATACCTATATTTTTCAATCGCTCTTTCTAAATTTAGAAAAAATGCATGCATCGATTTATTTGGTAGGGCTTTAGATTCCTTGGGAATTTGAAGGTAGAGTACTCGAGTGATGGCGTTCATCTTTCTAATAGAGGATATGTTATTGTTGTAAAGATAGTCATAGATTTGTTACACATTCAATTTTTAGATGGATTTATAACCCACTTGTTCATATCGGTGGTGAGGCTTGGGAAATGCCAAAAAAGAGAAGTAGCGGAGGACGCAG
>CAZLHX010000061.1:0-17892 GCA_964559475.1 uncultured Candidatus Bathyarchaeia archaeon
GTGTTCTGGGAGAGACTCTGGTCTCAATCCGCGTCGAAGATAGAATGAGAACCTTTTCTCATACTCGAGGGGGTCTTCCATCTGTTCAGCATAATCTGCTATTACTTTACCCTCCAGTTGATCAGGAGAGGGTATTACGTCACTGTTACATGGAATATATAAACCAGCATCATTTGCGCCTTTTACGACTGCAAATACTTTATTTCCTTTAGTTGATCTTTTTAAGCCCATATCAAGTATAGCTTCTTCTACTCCAGCTTCTAGGGCTTTTAATCCGGCTAGATATCCTATTATATAAGCTGCTGGGGTGTTTTTTCCACTAGCTTTCCAGCCCATATCATGAAGTTCATTACTATGTACTTCTATTATTACATAATCTCCTTCAATTTTTGATTCAATTAATTGAACCATAATGTTTCTGTTAGAGACTCGAATAACAAACCTGGGTTTATCTGATATTGCCATAATTCTTCTAGCAGCATAGTCAGTTTTCTTTTCCCTTCTACGTCTATAAGGCACTCTGTATCTAGGTCCTTTACCCAAAAGTACGCCTCCTCAAATTATTTTCATTTATATATCGATTAAGTTCAGCAATACTTCTAAATTCTCCACCCTTTGCTTTTCGATATAATTTTCTATATGTATTTACTGTAATATTTCTATTTTCTCTCATTTCTCTAAGATGCCTTCTCTGGGCCCTGATACGATTTATCCATCGCTGTTTTTTAGAAATAACTGAATATTTTCGCCCTTTTTTCGTTCCAGGTCCAATTCTTCTTCCCTTTTTCTTCTTCTCGGCAAGTACTCTAGATCTTCCTCTACTCTGACTATTCTCTAGTTTAGCTTTTATTGCACCTTCTTTAATAAGTGTTCTAATTTCCTCTCGTGTTATTGCCATACTTATTTCATATGCTCTATCAGGGTCAATCCAGACACGGTTTACTCCACATTCAAGGACATCAGAGGCAAGCCTTCTTTGACTACTTAGATTCATTCCTCTTCCTCCTCTTCTTCAATATCAAAGTCATCGAGTTCCTCGAATTCTTCGTCTTCGAGTTCTTCAAACTCCTCAAATATCGCTTCCTCTTGTTGACCTGGGTTTAGAACCTTAATATCCAATTCTTGAGCTTTAATATTAATTAATTCTTTTTTTCTTCCACCGACTGTTCCGCCAATTCGGGCAACCTGGGTTTCAGGATTAATTTTATCTAGATCATCAGGGTTCCAAACCATTACTTCTTTAAAACCGGATGAATGAAGTCCTCTCACAGCTGATGGTCCACGATAACCAATTTTTACTACTTTTGGCCAACCAGAAAGCTCTTTCCGCATCTTATTATCTATACCTTTAGGTTTTCTCCATTGATCTGGAATCCGTTTAAATCTCCAGGATTCAAATCTTTTAAAGTGAGGACGCTTTTTATCAATATTTTTCCGAATTTTTAGTAATCGCTTTTTTTCTTTATTTTCCATCTCTGTCACTCCTTTTTGTAGACATAAATACCATCGAGGAATTTTCGCAAGTCTTTGTTTCTGATATGAGTAGATTGTTGAATGTTAGCTGCGGTTTGACCCACTGCTTCGATGTCTGCACCAGATACAATGATATCATCCCCCTCAACTTTGACATCGATTCCTGGTAAAATCTTTGCCACTCTTGGTTGCTGCTCTCCAATAAAGTTATTTATTATTAACTTGTCTCCACGTACCTGAAAGTTCATAGGGAAGTGAATGAAGACTATTTTCAGATAATATGTGAAACCTTCAGTTACTCCTTTTATCATATTTCTTATATGGCTTGCTAATGTGTTCACAAGTGATGCTTCTTTCTTCCTTGGATTTTCAGCCCAAACCCTGAATTCTTGATCATTATAACTTAGATTTAATCTCGCATGCCCAAAGTCTTTTTCAACTTTTCCATTTGGACCTGTGACTGCAACCTTATTTCCTATTAGGGTCAGGTTTACATCTTCGGGTATCTCCACAGTGTTTTCAACTACTTCAACAGTCACTTTTTTCACCTTAATATATGTAAGCTAGAAGTATTCCGCCCACGTGTTCTTCTTTAGCTTTATTATGATCCATTATACCTTTTGATGTTGAGATAATGAGTGTTCCAAGATTTCTACTTGGCAGGTACATTTTTTCCCACTTTTCCATCTCAGAGACTTTTGTCTTAAATCTTGGGGAAATTGCCTTGGTTTCATTAATTCTTCCAAATAATTGAACTCTAAACTTGCCTTGACGGCCATCATCTATGAACTCTATCTCACCGACGTATCCTTTACTTTGGAAAAATCTTAATATTCTGCCAACTAGATCGGAGGCTGGGGCTATTATACACTCTGTTTTACGTCTCTCCTCATGAGATAAGATTGTGTTTAATGCGTTTACAAGTGGTTCCATCTAGTTTCACCTATATTTTTTAAACCCTATTTTTTCCGCTACTTCCCGGAAGCATTGACGACACAGGTTCAATCCATATCGTCTTATTAGTCCATTTTTGGTTCCACACCTTTTGCACTCCCGGCTTCCTTTTCCAAAGTCTCTTTCTTTAGGTTCTTGTTGACTCATTAATTATTCTACCTCAATGCCAAATTTTTCTTTAATGAATTCTATTCCCTCGTCCTTAGAAACTCTATGTATGCTTCCCACCTTGGTTCTTCCTCTTTTTCTTCTTTTAACACGATAACCTGGTCTTTCTAGTGTAACAACTACGTCCATACCAACAATTCCTAAGTTTGGGTCATATCTCGTACCAGGTATATCAATATGCTCACTTATACCAAAGGCAAAATTACCATTATCATCGAAATTTTTGGCTTTAATCTGATTTCTTGCTGCCCTTAATGCTTTTGTTAAAAATTCCTCAGCTTTTTCTCCTCTTAGGGTTACTAAACATGCTATTGGTTCGCCTTTTCTGATACCAAACTGTCTAACTGTTTGTTTTGCCACTCTCTGACATGGTCGCTGATTAGTTAATTGTTCAAGTATAGTCATAGCATTAATGAGTGGCTGTCCTGACTGCCCTACAGAGATATTTACAACTACTTTATCAAGTTGTATTTGTTTCATTGGATTCATTAAAGCCATTTTACGCTTCGTCCTCATCTAACTTAATAACAGGACTATCAGTCCCTACTACAAATACATAATCTGATAATGTCTTAACGTCTTCTCCTTCAGAGGTTCTTACTGTTGCCGTCTTTTTCCAACCAGGTTCAGGCCCAAACCTAATTAGTAACCCTTCAACTCCCTGGCTTTTTCCTCCAATAATTATTGCTTGATGCATTTCCTTAAATTCAATATGATCTTTAATCTCTTTTTCAGGAAGAGTGATTGCCAAAACATCATTTACATTATAATTATCCTGTTCTGTAGAAATATGCAGGTTTTTTCCATCATGAAGGTTTAACTGAATTGCTCCTCCTTTTACAGTAGTCTTACCTGTGATTTTACATAGTTTTCTTTTTGCTCCATCAACATTGATTTTTAGTAATTTTAGCTTTCCACCATGGTCTGGAAGAATTCTATAATTTTCGCCAGAGGATGGTAAAGATATTACATCCATCAGTCCTACAGGGAATTTTTCATCTTTTCTAATCCTTCCATCAACGAGTACTTTACCTGCTTTAACAATAATTTTCGCTTCTTTGGCGGTTTCAGCGTAGCCTAACTCATTTCTTATAATTAGTGTTAAGGGTATTGAAGTTTCTAATCTATGAGGTCCCGGGCTTGTTCTAATTGCCCATTTTCCCGTCTTCCTAGGAATTGGCCATAGAGGTGGGCTCTGATGGCGTTTTAAGTGCCTTGTTGGTCCTTTATTACCCATTTAAGTTTCCTCCACACTGAAGCTCTTTCTTTCTAGTATTCTCCTTCTCCAATCGTCGTCTAGATTTAAGCGTGTAATTATTACATTCTCAGCTTTTATCGGAAGGTGTACTGTAGAGCCATCCTGTCTAGTTCTTGTTACACCTTCAATGTTGATAGTTTGTTTGTCTGTGTTAACGCGAATTACTCTGCCTTCAGCTAACTTACGATCTCCTTTAGTTATTGATACTGTATCGTCAACAACTACAGACATGCTTCTCGTGCCATATTCAGCTCTTAGACTGGGCGATAATGGAGCTGAAATAATTTTCCTTTTGATGTGTTTTGGTGCTGTGTACTGCCTTTTTCTGCTTGTAGATGGTTTAATAGTTTTCATTAGACTACCATCCTCGCAATATTAGCTATTCTAGGCCATCTATTCACTGCCTCTCGAGCAACAGGTCCTTTAATATCAGAACCTCTCATTGTACCTTCTGGCGTTAAAACAATACCAGCATTGTCTTCAAATTGAATCCTTGTACCATCTATTCTTCGGTAGAGTCTTTTCTGTCGGATAATTACAGCATTAAAAAGTTGTCTCCTCATCTCCGGTGTTCCCTCTCGACATGATGCTATAACTAGATCTCCAACTCCTATACTTGGAAGTCTCCTGCGTCTGCCTTTATATCCTACCATTTGTATAATTTTTAGACGCCTTGCACCAGTATTATCTGCACAATTAATCATGCTACCGATTGTAAGTCCACCAGATATCTTACGCCTCGGTAAAACTCTTCTTTTAATTCTCTTTGACATTTTTAAGCTTCCTCTAGTATCTCCACCACTACAAAATTCTTTGTTTTACTGAGAGGTCTACATTCAGCTATTCTAACAGTATCCCCAACTTTGACAGGTAAACATGGAGTACTATGTGCAGTAATTCTGCTGCTCATTCTAGCATAACGATCATATTTCTTATCAAACTGTGTGTATGAAATTTGAATAACAACTGATTTTTGCATTCTTGTGCTAACAACATTTCCCTCTAACATTCTTCCCCGAACTGCTAATTCACCGTGGAAAGGGCACCTTTTGTCATCACATTCAATATCTGGTTGTTTTAGACTCATCATTTATTAATCGCCCTACCATTCCCTCTTTTTTGATTTCTTTATTCTGTCTTCAGGCCTTGACATAAGGGCGTTTCCCTCTACTTTTACGGCTTCAGTGTTAAGCTTAAATTTAAATACAGTGTTTTTCTTGTGTACCCTTTTCATTCCATTAGTTTTTATTAGAAAAGTTTTCATTGTCTCGTCTATAATTGTCCCTTTAATATTGGTATTACATGAATTACTGTCTTCAGTGACCTCGACTTCTAATCCTATTAGTTCGTGTTGGAGAACATTTTCTGGTTTAATGACCAATTATTTCCCCTCCTCATTATTAACAGTAAGAATCCTGGCTATTGTTTTCTTTATCTCCCGTATTCTACCAGGATTTTCAATAGCACCACCCGCTCTAATTGTTGTCTGAATCTTGATTAACTCAGTTCTAAGTTCCTGCAGTCTCTCCTCTCGTTCTTCGAGAGGCATTGCTCGTATCTGTTCCATATAGAGGATAGGCACAGTCTATGATTCCTCCTCTACTTGGTTTGATTTGATTTCTTGAGCTTTTGATATCCATTCTTCCACATTTGACAAAGTTGGTGGACGTTTAGTAATATCTTCCTTATCGTTTACGGCATTCATGGTTTCCAATAGTATCTCAGGATCTTTCGAGGCTAAACTTTGTACGCTCTTAACTCCCGCTGCATTCAAAAGTTTTTGATAAGTAGCGCCTACTCCTTCAAGTGTCTCTAAGTCTTCAATGGCTGGCTCTACTCTATGTTCTTCTTCCTTAGGCACTTCTATTTTTTTCTCTATTTTCTCATCTATGCCTTCTGAAACTTTTATTTGTTCTTTTTCTAATTCTGATGTAATTGCCTCAGCATCAAACTCAACTTCTGCGGCTTCTGCAGCCTCCTCAGTTAAGGGTTCTTCTTCTGGTTCAGGAAGCTCATATTCGATATCAGGTAGTTCACCAAGTTCTACCTTATCAGGAAACTGTGCATCAGGAGGAACAATATTTACAGTGACGCCTAGAACCCCTCTCTTCATCTTTACATGCATAGTTGCTGTTCTTACGAATTTCAGAGCAGGCTCACCGCTCTTAGGCACATACCCTTCGACAACTTTCTCAAACCTTGACCTAGAACTCCGTAATGGTCCTTTGAGAATGACTTCACAACCTATTGCACCACTGTCCATTATACGTCTGAGGCTCCAAAATATCGCTCTTCTAAAATGAACTCCACGTTCCAACGCATTTGCTACTCTTGATGCCATAATCTGAGGATTCATCTCAGGGACCTCTACTTCAACAACAGTTATCTGGGGATTTGATAATCCAAGCTCTATTTCTAGTCTTTCTGAAGCATCTTTTATGGCTCTCCCACGCTTACCAATCACCCTTCCAGGCCTCATTGCGAAAAGATTGATTTGTGTTCCAAGAGGAGTTTTTGTAAGTGTGATTCCTCCATATCCCGCTCCCTCATATTCGTCCGCTAAAAGTTCGTCGACTTCAACGCGTTCGAGGCTATCTTGTATAATTCGTTTAACAACTGACATTAAAATTCCTCAACTGCGACTTCTACATGAGTAAGATGTTTGTAATAAGGTGATGCTCTACCAAACGCTCGTGGTATAAATTTCTTAATAACGCGGCCACGTTGTGCCGCAATATGTATAATCCTTAATCTATCTGCGTATAAGCCCTTAAATTCAGCATTCGCTTCAACTGAATTCAATAGTTTTAAAATTTCTTCAGTAGCTTTCTCTGGATAACGCCCTGCATCATAACCATTAAGACCCTTACGATGAGGAACTTTCTTTCTGTGCCTCATATAAGGTATAGGGCGCTTCTTATCCAATACATCTTCCAAGTATATTTTTGCGTTTTCTAGTTTCATTCCCTTAATTGAATTACAGATCTCTCTGGCAACTTTTGGTTTTATTCGTAAATCCCTAGCACTAGCTATAGCTGTACTATTTGGATCTAAGTCTTGTACTGAATATTTCCAGGATGGCATATACGCACCGTTCGCCTACATTGAATCGAGGCTTAATATAAAAAGATTCCTTAAAATAAAATGTTAATAATACTGTGTATTTATTAAATGGTGAAATATGTGAAAGGTATTTCTAACGTCGAATAATGAGGATTAAAAAGAATGTTTATTATGAATATTTTAAAATATTTGTTAATTTAGTAATGAAGTGAAAAAAATTACTTGAGGGGAATATACATACTGCTTCGAGATGCTCCAATACCCGGACGCCCATGTCGTACAGGAGTCATAGTAATTGCATACTCTCCTAAATAGTGACCAACCATTTTCTCATTCATCCTAATCTCAATGAATTCCTTCCCATTGAAAACATGGATGGATTTCCCAATCATCTCAGGAAGTATAACCATATCCCTTGAATGGGTTCTAATTGGTCTACCTGTATCCCTTCTTAGTTTCTCTAGAATTATTCTCTGCTCATTACTGAGTCCTCTTCTAAGACTTCGTCTTTTTCTTGAGGGTAGTAATCGGATGAACTCATCCATAGACATGGCTTTAAGCTCCTCGACTGTTTTTCCACGATATTTGAAATCTTTCGGCATTTTCAATCACTTAAGGAATTAGGGTTTTTTAAACCCTTACTCTCTCCTCCTCTGTCGTTTCCCACTATTACGTGCAGCAATTAGCCCAACTTTTGCTCCAGGAGGAGCGTGTCTACTAACTGTTGTTGATTTACCTGGACGCCTGTGACGTCCTCCACCGTGAGGGTGCGAAGCAGCAGCCATCTTTACACCATGTGCAACAGGGTATTTATGTCCCTTAGCTTTTTTCTTATGAAATTTTTGTCCTGCAGTCATAAATGGTTTTTCTAGACGTCCACCGCCAGAAATAATGCCTATTGTTGCTCTTGAATTATTTGGAACTCTTATGTTTCGTTTACTTGGTAGTTTAACAACAGTGTGTTTTTTATCATGGGTTATTATAGTTGCGTGACTTCCAGAAGATCTTGCTAATTTTCCACCATCTCCGGGTGTTAATTCAATGTTACATACCATTGTACCTTCAGGGATGTTTCCTAAGGGCAGTACATTTCCGACTTTAGCTTCAGCTGAAGAACCCACTTCTATTTCTTGATCAATGTAGGTTCCTTCAATTGCGGAAGTATAGAAACCTTCTCCTTCCTCAAATTCTATATAGGCAAGGGGCGCTCCTCTACCCGGTTCATGCTGGAGAATTTTTAATTTACCCTTTTCTGTAGTGTTTGTATTCTTGGGGTATTTACTTGAAGCAATCTTACCGACTTTACGGGCTTTGAATTGGCTTCCTCCTCTTCCCCTTCTCTGTACTTTAATTTTCTTACCCATTTATCACACCTATAATATTCCTAGTCGGATAGCGACGTCGGATGCATCGTACCCTGGTTTTAACTTTACGAACGCCTTCTTATTACCATCGCGATTTATTAGGGTATTTACTGAATCAACCTCAATCTCATAAAGGGTGTTCACTGCTTCTGCGATATCGTGTTTGGATGCTCGACGGTCTACGATAAAAACTAGTTTATTTTCCATCTCAATCATGTTTACACTTCTTTCCGTCATTAGAGGATACTTGATAATTTTGTGTGCTTTCATTTTAACCCTCCCAAACTTCATCCAGTGACTCAAATGCAGATTTACTCCAAATTACAAGTCTTCCTGCATGAGCTCCAGGTGCTAGTAACTCGGCATTTAAAAAGTTGACTTTAACTATGTCAATACCCGGGAGATTTCGAGCTGCTTTCCCAATTCCTCTATCCTCCCAGACGACAATCAAAGGACCCTTACCCTTCTTCTTTTTACGTCCTCTTGTCTTTCCTCTTCCTGCTCTTATCTTGTTTCTATCTGCCCTTTCGATATCTGACCATATTCCAATTTTTTGGAAGAATTCTTGAACTTCTTTCGTCTTGGTTAGACTCTCAATATTATCTTCTACCACCAGTGGTAGATATTCTAAATTAAAAAGATGTCCTCTTTTTGCTACAAGTTCTTTGATTGCAGTTGCTGCTATACTTGATTTAATTGCGAGGCGGTTTTCTTTTTTATTTATTTTTTTAATGATATTTTTTTCACTACGTGGGGGGAATGCTTGATGACCGCCAACTATGCTTACTCCGAAAGCGGCTCTGCTGCTACCTTTTAGTCTTGGAACTCTGGCCATTCCATGTCCTACCCCACGGGATTCTGCTGTTGTCCTCTTTCCAGCCATTGGGTCACGCCCTTGAGGTTGGAATCTTTTACTTTGAAGGGCTATTACTGCTCTTTTAATTACATCATGTCTTACAGGAGTATCAAATACTGTGGGACGTTCGATTTCGTCAATTTTCTCGTTCTCTAAATTAATTATTGGTAATTTCATTGATTTTGTTGACTCCTTTTCCATTCAGTGTGTAGATAGGTAATTTGTGGTTCTTCTTCAGGAAATTTAGGATCCCTAACTGATTTTCTAATTTTAATTAATCTTTTTGGAGGACCCATAACGCTTCCTTGCAAGATTATGTATTCTCCTTCAACTTTACCATAACGTTTGAAACCACTGGTAGGGTTAATTTTTGTAGGTTCATTACCAATCAACATAATTCTTTTGTTGTATTCTGTTCTGTTATGATATCCCATCTGTCCAGCTCTGGGTACTTGCGGCATTACTCCTCTTGGAACCCATGGTCCAATTGATGCAACTCCCCTTTTCGTCTTTCTAGATTTTCTTGAGAGAATCCGGATACCCCATCTTTTTACAGGTCCCTGGAAACCTTTTCCTTTTGTAACCCCTATTACATCTACACCTTCTCCGGGTTTGAAAACATCCTTTATTGAGATCGTTTTCCCTAAGAGTTCTTTAGAGTAATCAAATTGTTCCTTGATTGTACCTCCACTAATGGGTATTTCCATCAGATCTGGTACTTTCTTATCTATACCCGTCTCTCTGGGCTGCGTTGCTACTAATACTCGGATTTGAACGATCTTCTCGATCTGTTCTTCAATCTTTTCAAGTTTTTCTTGAGTACTAGGATCAGTTGTAAAGTTTATTCTTCTATGGAGAGACCTTGGTTGGTTCGACATCCAAGCTTCTGTGATTGCTTGTAATCCGTCCTGTGTTTTTTCATACGCTCTAATAGCACAAACAAGCATTGGCGGAGTGTCTATCACCGTAGCAGCGGATTTAATCTCCTGTCCATATTCTGGAACTCTTTCTCTATCTTGTACATAGAATAGATGAGTCATGCCAGCCTTGTAACCTGCAAAACCTACTAGCTGTGGCTCACCTTTAAGTTCAGGCCAATAGGAGACTTGCCCATTTGGGTTACTTGCCCTTTTTCTTGGTGAGTATGACAGCGAACCTCTTTTTGGTGATCTTGTTCTTGGCATCTATAGACACTCCTGATTTAGGTTGTAATGAATCCACAAGGCTTAGATTTAAAGGATTCGTAAATAGAGAAGTGAGTTAATATGATAAAGAGATTTAGAATTATAGTTTAAAAGAAAAGATGGATAAATGTAACGAACTTACTCACAAGTAATTGTTATTAAAAATATATTTTTTATATATACTAAAATATACGGTTATGGACTAAGTGTTATTCTATTTATCTATAATAAGTGATTACTAAAATTGAATATTATTAAAGCCCTCACTGCGTCATTTGCCTGTTTTTTTCTGGATAAGGACAGATATCATCTAGTAAACATTCTGAGCATTTTGGATTTTGGGCTTTACATATCTCTCTCCCAAATTTAATCATACTTAGATGTACATCTTTGAATAATTCTGGTATAGATGCATCTTGTAGAGTAGTTCTAATTTCTTCATAGTCTGCGTTTTCTGGGACGATCTCTAAACGTTTAGATATTCTTTCTATGTGTCTGTCAACAGGTATGACTGTGTGTTCTCCATTAAACATCAGAACAACATCAGCTGTTTTAGGACCTACTCCAAGAAACTCCATTAATTTTTCTTTAGCTACCAAATAGGTATCATTAAAAACTGATTCTACATCTCCATCATAATTATTAATTATTTCTTGGCTTATTGATTTTAATACTCTTGAACGTTGATTATACATCCCAGCTGGACGGATTGCCTCTTTTATATCATTGATATCTGCTTCGTTTATAGCTTCTGGTGTTAAGCCAACATCTTTCTTTAGACGAGTATAAGCTGTTATCTGATTTTTTCTATTGGTATTTTGACTCAAAATAGTACCCACAAGATTCTCAAAAGGGTCATTTCTATCTGGACTGTAATCTGAAGGATATTGCTCCAATAAACGGTTCAATGCCGTTCGTAATATTTCAAAATCAGACTTTTCGTCATATCCCATCTTTTTCTCTTTTATTAAAGCAAGCCTTTCGGAGATTAGATTAAGCATCTTCTGTAAGTTTTTTCTCTCTTTAGCTGACACAGAAACCCATGGAACATTGAATCTTTCAAGTTCTAGGAGATCTCCCATTTTTCCTTCTAGTTGAGGCACTAGATCCAACTTATTGAAAACCACAACTATTCTTTCATGTGGAACGCCAATTTCTTTTAGTAATTTTATACCTTCATTAAGTTTCATCTTTAATGTGAGCACTGGATCAGTAATCTCAAGTAGAAGAATAACAAGATCAGAGCTTTTTATATCTAAGATGTTTAACTTAAAGCTTTGGATTAACCTCGGATCAAGATCTAAAACGAACCCAATTGTATCAATGAATAGAACTGTAGTCTCATAGTCTATGAATCGCTTTTGGTATTTACTTGATAGTGTTGTAAAAGGCCTATCACTAACTGGTTTACTGTCACCAGTTATTGCGTTAAATAAACTTGTTTTTCCTGCATTATAGAATCCGGCAATACAGATTACAGGGAAACCGAGTTCTTTTCGATTATTAATTCTTTTAAACTTATCCTCCATTAGTTTATCAATTTCTTCTCTTATCCTTGCTTGATTTCGAGTTAATTCCGTTAATTTTCCATGGAACCCGTATTCTCCACCACTTCGGAAAAATGGTCTATCATGTCTATAATTTATTGAAGCTTGTAATTTTATGAAAGGCGCTAACTTTTCTATTCTTGCTGCTTGAATCTGTAATTTACTCAATGTATCCGCAGCCATTCTATCAAAAATTTCTAGGGTTAGTTCATAACGGTCTATTACTTCGCAGTTAAGTGCTTGCATTAAGTTTAGTTTTTGGCTGCTTTTTAGGAGATTATAAAAAATTACTAAATCTACATCTAGTTTTTTGACTTTACTTCTGATCTGTCTGACCTTCCCACTTCCAATGTGATACTTTGCAAATGGTTTGAATTTTGATTGTACAACTTTATGTACAATATTAATGCCCAATGTCTCAACAAGGCTCTCTAATTCATTCATTCTAATTTTGTATATTATATGATCATGTACGTTTGTTTTTAACAAACATAGTATTGCTTTTTTTTGCTTCAATGGCTCGTGAGTAGATATTTGTTCAACCATGGGTTAACCAATCATTGTAGCGGACATTAAAAAACCATCTAGTTAGCCTCAATCTTATCTTGAATATTATCAAGTGACTCAATAGCATAAACACTCAGTTTAGACATTAAATCTCCAAGATTTTTACGTAACTCGTCTTCAACTTTAATGTACTTACGTGCAAATATCTCATGGAACTTTTGATATATCAAAACTCCCTCCTTATCAAAATCAGTTAGAATTAAGATACGGTGGTATTTTCCAGAGATTTTATCAGCCAACTCATAGTCATTTAAACCTATTTGAGAGCAGGGGATAATTTCTCCAGAGTATCCAATATTTCTCAGGGCTTTTATGTCTCTTGTTCCCTCAACTAGTATAATATCTACAGTATTTTCTATTTGTTTAAGTAAATCCAATATATTTTCAAATGCTTTTTTCCTTTTTGGGTTTATTCGCAAGAGGAATCACTCTACAAGAATTAATGCTATATCGTTCACATTTGTCCCCGTTGGACCTGTGATTATGAGATCATCTAACGAATTGAAAAAGTTGAAGCTATCATTATTGTTTAAAAATTCCATTGGGTCTAGATTCATTTTTCTTGCTTTTTGGTAAGTATCCCCATCAACAATTGCACCAGCTGCTTCTGTGGGTCCATCTATTCCATCTGTTCCGATAGTTGATATTACAGTTGAAAGACTATCTATCTCGGTACATGAAGATAAGGCAATTTCTTGGTTTCTCCCGCCTTTTCCCTCACCTGTAACCTTGACTGTAGTTTCCCCCCCTATAATGATGGCGGCGGGAGGTTGGAGGGGGTTTCCATTTGCGATTAGGCTTTTTGATATCCCAGATAAAAATATACCAAGTTGTCTAGCTTCTCCTTCAATAAAGGTGCTCAGTATTTGTGTGTTGTAACCCAGTTCCTTTGCTTTTCTTTCACCTGCTTTAACTGCAATAAAATTGTTTGCTATGATATAATTATAAACCCTCTGGAAGATCTTATCACTAGTTTTTGGGGTTTCATCAATCTCATTTTCTAGCCCTTTTTTTAGTCTCTCCTTTATACTTATTGGTGCATTATCCCATTGCTCGAATTTTTTTAAAACATCAATAGCATCTTTGAAGGTTGTGTCATCGGGTGCTGTTGGTCCTGAAGCTATTGTATCCAGAGGATCACCAATAACATCTGATAATATTAACCCTATTGTGGTTGCAGGATAGATACTTTTAGCTAGTTGACCGCCTTTGAAGTAAGAGAGGTGTTTTCGAACTGCATTAAGCTCATTAATTTTTGCTCCAGCTTTCAATAATTTTTCCGTTACAACCTGGATATCCTTTAAATAAATATTTTCAGCAGGAGAAGGCATAATAGCTGAACCTCCCCCAGAGATTAATGCAAAAACTAAGTCCTTTTCAGTGAGATCTGACACCATACTCAACATGGATTTTACTCCATTTACTCCATTTTCATCAGGAATTGGATGAGAAGCACCATTTACTTGTATAATTTTCAATTTACTTTTATTTATTGAATCATGTAAAGTATTTACTAATCCTCCAGTAATTCTATCACCTAGAATTTCTTCTAATGCCTTAGCCATAGGAATACTCGCTTTTCCTCCACCGATTACAATTATTCTGTCTATCTTGGTTAGATCTAAGGATTGTTTTCCAATTTTTAAAGAATCATTAATTGTTTTAACCTGATTTATTAAAGCATTATACGGATTAACTGAGTTAATCGACTCTTCAATGATTTGGATAGCGTCTTTTCTAAGTTTCCGTAAAAGTTCGTTACTTGCATTAAAGATAAGTTGATCTCGGTTTTTAACTATCAAATATCACACTAGAGAAAAATACATTGTAAATAAGATAAAGATTGGGACCTATTCGCGGACGATGTAATCACTGGCTCTTGGTGGTTCAGGATTCATACCTTTCCTTTTTCTGATCTTTTGAACTAAGTCAGGTAGCATATTATCTGGGACGCTTGACCAGTGATCAAATGTCATTTGCCAGAAAGCTGTTCCACTTGTAGCAGATCTCATTTCCTGTGATAATCCTAATGTCTCTGAGACCGGAACCATACCAGTTATATTAACTATGGGACCATCTTGATTTACGTCGTGGATACTTCCCCTCTTTCTGCTTAACAACCCAGTTACATTTCCCATTTCTGTTGCAGGAACTCTTACTTGGATCTTATAAATTGGTTCTAGCAGAGTTGGATTTGAGCTAAGTATTCCAGCAAATAGAGCTTGTCTTACCGCAGGCATCATCTGTGCGGGTCCACGGTGTACTGGGTCTTCATGTAACCTTACATCTACCATATCAACTAGTAGTCCTCTTACGGCCTCTCCAGCCAAGGGGCCGTCTTTGAGAGCCCATTGGAATCCCCCGCTTATATGCTGTTTAACCTCTCTTAGTCCTTGAATTCCCGTGGTTGTATCTATTAATAGGTTACAGTTCTCGTTAATTGCGAATACTTGTCTCGCTTCACGTATTGTCCATCCTGCTTTTTCTGTTAAGACGTCTTCCCTCATGCTTGAGCTTAGTATCTCGCTGAGTTCTCCATCCCTGATTAATTGTACAATATTCTCGTCTAGTGGTTTAAGGTTAAAGAATACTCGATTGTGCTTATTTGGACTCTTCCCCATGAAGGGACCAACTTCCTCTCTGATGGCTTCACGGTATACCACTGTTGGTTCAGACTGGATAATATCAAGATTATACTGACTTTTGATATCTTTTACAGCTATCTCTAGGTGAAGTTCTCCCATCCCAGCCAAAAGATATTCGCCAGTCTCTTGGTCTATGGTTGTTACAAGGTTAGGGTCCTGTATACTCATTTTTTGCATAGCATCAATTAATTTGGGTAGATCAGTAGGTCTCTTAGGCTCTACTGCTATAGTTAAAACCGGATCTGACACATATTTTATGGATTCAAAGGGAACTGCTTCATCAGCAATATCACTACTAACTATAGTCTCCCCTGCTCTTGCCTCTGAGAGACCTAGTAATGCTACTATGTTTCCTGCGGGTATTTCTTCAACGATTTCTCTGTATTGGCCCATATATATGGAAACCTGTTGTGCTTTCCATGTGCTCTCTGCTCCTACGAGATTTAAGTCGTCTCCTTTTCTTATTGTACCGCTGAAGACCCTTCCAGTGCTAATTACGCCCGCTTGAGGATCAATGATTACGTTGGAAATACAGATAACAAGCGGACCCTCTTTATCTACTTCCATCATTGATTTTCCCATTTTACTTTCAAGGTCTCCTCTCCAAATTTTCTTTATTCTCTCACGCTGGTGTAGTAATGGGCCTGGTAGTTGGTGAACTGCCATTCCGAGGATTGCCTCGCTTAAAGGAAGTAGTTCTTGGAGTTTTTCCAGTTCTCCATCTTTATACATTCGAATTATATCAGGTAAAGTAAGATCTTTTTCTTGTAGCATTGGGAGAGTGAATCCCCAACGATCGAGGGCGGATCCAAAGGCAACCTCTCCATCACCAGCATTTACAGTCCATTTGTTTCTAATATCTTCTGAGCCATAAGTTTGAACTATCTCGTTGAATTTGTTGATTATTCTAAGTAGTTTCTTTTGTATGGCATCTGGATCCATTTTAAGTTCTTTAATTAAACGATCGAATTTGTTAATGTAACAGACTGGTTTCACATGTTCATCGAGGGCTACCCTTAATCTTACTTCAGTCATTATCTGAAATTCTTCTACAGCGTCGACGAGTAATACACATCCATCAAGTGCTCTCATAGCTCGGGTAACTTTTCCACTAAAGTCTACGTGTCCAGGAGTATCTATCAGATTAATTACGTACTGGTCACTACCCTCTGTGTATAACAGGCTGATGTTTGCAGTCTTAATGGTAATTCCTCTTCTCTGTTCTTCTTCGAGGAAGTCTAGGGCTCTTGCTTCTCCAGCTCGGTTGGGGGCCATTAATCCTGCCATAGCCAAGAGGCTGTCACTCATAGTTGTTTTACCATGGTCTATGTGTGCAATTATTCCTATGTTTCGGACCTTCTCCCGGTTATGCATCAGTTTCAAGATCTCGTCTGTTTGCTTGAATCTCGGCATAAATATGTCAAATCCTAGTTATGATTGACTATAGACAGAGATAGGGGTCTTTTAAACCCTTTCGTATTGTAAAACTTTTTAGAATATTTATAGTGATATATAGATAATTTCCGTGATACTTATTATATCCATTAATGTTTTTATCGATTATTTACTGCACACCATTCCATTATAATTTTTGCACAGATTTTTACTGATAAAATGTACTCTTCTATATCTACCCATTCATCAACACCCCCTGTAGTAGATAAGCCACCAGCAAGTGGACCGATACCAATCATTGGAATTCCAGCAACCAACATGGGTGTTCTTAAGTCACTTTTACTATACAAAGGATTACTCTTAGGTTTGTTTCCTGTTACTTTCTCAATAGAATCAATAGTTATATCAACTATGGGATTGTTGAGAGGGACCTCAGTTCCTTGAGTTCCTTGTACCCAAAACAGTTCTGGAGGATTGTTTTTCAGCCATGGATCTGCTCTTGATATTTGTCTGAGGTAGTCTTCTATTTCCATCATCAAGTCATCAATATCTTCATGTGGGGGAAATGTTAATCCTACACCTATAAGACAATCCTGGGGAGAATCCGTTAAATTATCCCTTTCCCCAGCATTTATGTAGGACACAAGAAGGTTTGTTCCTCGACCAAGTTGAGTATTGAGTGGTTCATACCGAACAGTCTGTATCCTATGCTCATTCAGACGTTTAAGAGCATCAATTATGTATATCGCTTTATCAATTGGATTTACACCCAAGTGACTAAAGGTAGTTTGAACAAACTCATTTTTAGGCGGTTTCATACCTTTAACTTTAATCCTGAACTTTAGTAAACCTGAGGTCATCGTCTTAATTTCTTTTAAGCCCATTTCTGACTCCGCGGGATGTAAGTATATTGCAGCATCTGCTGAATATCCATGTCCTAGAATTGCGGCTATCCCATACGCATTATTTTTAGCTGATGCACTTACCAAATATAGATCTCCCCTTAACTGGAAATTCCCTTCGTTTAATGCATCTAATGCCTCTAGAAAAATCCCAATACCTGAAAGATCATCTGCAATAGCCCAGCCATATATTCTATCATTAATAATTATTCCTTCATGTAGTGGTACTGTCCAACCCTCAGAATTGATAGATTCTCCATCAGGATGACCAATGATCATCAAACTTCTGCCTTGTTGGTCACCAGTTTTTCTTCCTACAACGTGGATCCTTCTTGATGTATCAATGGCTTCTTCTGATGCGAATTCTTTACTTAGCTGTATTTTTGATGGTGATAATCTTAGAAATTCGGTATCAAATCCTAGTTTTTTCATTCGTGTAGCAACATAGTCTTGTAGTTTTTCTTCTCCATTAGGGTATGTTTTTACAAGTTTCTGTAATTTTTTAATGTATTTCTC
>CAZLHX010000062.1:0-17832 GCA_964559475.1 uncultured Candidatus Bathyarchaeia archaeon
TTTTTAAATATCAATTATTTTTAAAATTTATCTAGGAATCGCTTTTTTTGTTATTAAATTCAGAAAAATTGGTTGTTATAATATTTTTAGGCATGTAATATTTTGCTATTTTAAAAATTTTAGCCAAAATCTCTTTAAAAACTTTAGGTGGAAAAGATACTAATTTTTGGAGGAAGATAGGATGTTTGAGCCTTTTAAGATAAAACCAGGGAACAAGAAATTTGGATATATACAAATTGTAGATGATCTTGCTTTATCGGTGAAGATGCCCGTCGGTGTCGTTAATGGAGTAGAAGGCGGCCCAACATTAATAGTAACAGGAGGATTATATCCGACAGAATATTGTGGAATTGAGGCTGCCTCTCGTTTGTATAATAATTTGATTCCCGAAAAAATTAAGGGAACATTCATTTCGATTCCAGTTATTAATATGTATAGTTTTCAATGGAGAACAAGATGGCTGAATCTTAAAAGTACAGGAATTACACCATACGACGGAAAAAATGCTAATAACGTCTTCCCTGGGAGCCCTCAGGGGACGCTGAGTGAACTTATCGCTTATCATGTGTGGCAGATCCTCAAGAAATGCGATTATCATGTAGACTTTAGAGGAGGGGATCTTCCTGAAAGTCATCTGGTTCACACAATTTATCTTAATCTTGAAAAAGAAATCGATAAGACATGTGAAGAGATGGCGAAAGTTTTTGGATTAGAGTATGTTCTTCCTGGAACTCCAGAAATCGGGCATACTAGTCCTGGAACTATGATTCATACAGCAGTTAACGATGGTGTGGCCAGTATTATTAGTGAGGCTGGTCTGGGTTACCGTACACAACCACTTGAAGAATTTGTGATGGATCACATAAACGGTACCTTAAACCTATTGAAATATTACGATATGCTTGAAGGAAAGCCAGTCAAACCAAGTAATCAAAGATATTTAGACATGGAATGGGTTGGGGTATCTGCATTAGGTTCTGGTATTTTCCATGCTTATGCGGATTATGGTGATATTCTACAAGAAAATGAGTTAATAGGTAAAATTACCGATTTAGATGGATCTAGTATCGCTGAGATCGTGAGCCCTATTGATGGTATTGTACACACCATGTATCCTGCTCGATTAGTATTTCAAGGAGATAGACTATACACTCTCTTAAGGATAAAGGGAAAAACTGGTTGGTAATTTCGAGCATTTTCAACTTTTATATTCTGGGTGGAAATTATTTTTTATGGTATACATATCTCTCAATATATAGGTCTATGTCTCCGTTCTCTTTGACATCGAACTCGACAGGTGTCTTAAGTCCATCAGTATAAGTATAGAATTTCATCGACTCTAGACTGGGATCTTCAGGTATCAAAGGTTGGACCATATTGGCAAATGGGGTCTTGGTATGAATTTGAAGTATACCTGCTTTCTTCTGGACTTCTAGGCTCTCTATTCCTTTGTATATTTGATAGTTTCCAACGAGTTGGTTCAACTTTTTCTTTACCTTTAAAGGTGGTATCACGTCTAGGGGTTTTTTTCCCATAAAGATGGAGAATATACCCTCAGCAATTTCTTCATAGGGAATTTTTCCACTATTCCCCATCATTATGACTCCAGCTTTCAAGTCTGGTACTATTGCCATATAAGCAGTACTTACGAGGATACTTCCTCCATGACTTATCATCTTGTGTCCGAGGAAATCAGGAGTAATATTAAGACCATAACCGTAGCCAGTCTTTCCGTAATAACCATCTGCGCGTCTAATATGTAAAGTCTGTATTTTCTCGAAACTTTCTTTACTCGCTAGTTTTCCGTCTGGATGTTCACCCATGTTAAGCTGCATATTAATGTATTTTACCATCTCATTTACACTACTGGCTATTCCCCCAGCGGCAGCTATGAAACTAAATTCGGGGTTACCCCCGGGGTTGGGGTAAGGCCATTTACTGGCCTCCACCGAACCATTGGGTTTTTTCCAATAGGGTACTATACGATTAGAGTCAGCTTCAAAATCCTTACTATTAAGAGTCGATCTTTCCATTTCTAAAGGATTTAGAATATTCTTTTTTATATACTCATGAAAGGGCATATCCATCTTTTTTTGTAAGATATGACCCAGCATTCTCCATGCAGCATTATGATAAAAGAATCGTAAACCTGGTCTAGCAACTAGCTCATTTTTAGCTCCATTCACTAATCTATAAAAATCATTGACTCCACCAAAGGGTATTCCTGTGTCTAAGCCGACACCTCGATATAATGCAACGCTGCTGGAGGCGACACTGGGTAAACCCAAGCTATGGGTCAGTAGGTGATGTATCCTTATCGGATCCTCTTTAAGTCCGACTTTAAATGGGGCATGTTTCTCAACGGGGTCATCCAAGGATATTTTATCTTTCTCCACTAATTGCATTATCCCTATGGCAACAAAGCTCTTGGTTATACTACCGATACCATATAATGTATCAGGTGTTGCCGGAAGTCCTTTTTCTCTATTTCTAGTTCCAAATCCTTGTGAGTAAATAGTCTCCCCATCTTTCACGACGGCTATACTGTATCCGGGAAGTTTACCCTCACGCATATATACAGGAACATTTTCCTCAATCCATTGACTAATTTCAGAATAATTAGAACAGCTCAACTTAATCATAATAAAGATAAGAAATCTAATATAAAGACTAAAGGATTCGCAATACTAACAAGATAATGAAAAATTTTGAGTTCCATGGATACTTGAGATTATCTAAGGGTTTAGAATATGAGTTGAAAAAAATTGATAAACAAAAATTGAATGTAGTTAATTAAAAATTATTTGAAGGCTTTTAATAGGTCGCGGTCGCTTAATGTTCCTAAAACGCCTTCATCACCAACTATCAGTATATGATCCACTCCGCTTATGGCCATAGTTCTCACCGCATCTGCGACCTTATCATTCTCTCCCAGTACGATACACATATTGGTTCCTGTTAGACCACATGCTTGCATGAATTCCAGAGCCTGGGGAGCCCTCATTAGCTCACTAACTCTCACATCCCTGATCTCCATGGGAATAGTTTCAAGCATGTTTTTGCCTAAGACATAGCTTTTCATAGCATGAAAAATGTCGCTAGCAGCTACAAGCCCTTTTACTATTTCATCTTCCATTACTACTACTACATCCCTCTTCTTCTCTGCCATCTCTTTCGCTACAGTATGCAGAGTTTCATCAGGACCGACAATAATTGGGTCTTTCTCTACGAGTTCTTTGATCTTCATCTCTAGATCCATTGTAAAGCCACTAGCCTAGGATTGGACTTTGTGCCTAAAAATCTTAGCTTATAATTATCACTTTCAAGCTCATCGGTAATGAAAAAAGGCGTAACATATACTGATAAATTTATATAATAAAAAGATAATGATCTTTAGAAGTATAATACTGTATTTATCTATTTACTTAGATGGATATGTTACCTGATTAAGGAATATATCTTACCCTTACTTCTTTGTCTGCATGTCACGTAAAGTAAAAGCAACTGTAATAAGCCAAGAAGGACATTGCGCAGCTGGACATAAAGTTGGAGATCAGATAATATTTAATTTCGATGAAAACGAGGTAAAAGGAAAAATTTGTCTTCACGCATTATACAGTGTGTTACCTAAGATTTATGCACTCGCTCATGGTGCTGACGTAGCTTATGCTGAAAACAAGGAAGGAAAAAGAGTCGCCAGACATGCTTGCCCCGATGGTTATAACCCTCTTATCCTAGAACTTGAGAGGTTGGATTAGGTTTTACCCTATCTTTTACTAGAAAGACCAGTAATCCAACGTCTATTGCCGCCCCTATAAAGTTGATAAGTAAAGGTAAATAGTATCCAAAATTATCATAAAGAATCCCCCCTATGAAAGGCCCTGGTAGAGCTATTATACCCCTGAAAGTACTGTATCCCCCTATTCCTTTTGCTCTCTCTCCCGATTCCACGTTAATACTGATCCAAGCTTGTTCCGCTGGACCCCATAGAGCTGCTGCGACCCCCATAATAAAATTGGATATTAGAGCAACTGGAAAGCTCTGATTCAGGAGTAAGAGCCCTATTAGAAGACAGGATAGAATCTGACTTATTGCTAGATATCTAACATAACCTACCTTATCAACATATTTTCCTAATATGATCTGGAATATAGCCATTGAGCCCCCATTTACAGCAGTCATTATACCTAGCATGAATGGAGTATAACCAAAAGCTTCTGTAAGCATCCCATTTATGAGTCTCCAACCAGTACTGAAAACAAGTAAGTCTACTGCCATGGCAATATAGAATCCCCATAGGTATTTTGGAGGTCGGAAGGTATCAATGAAAGATTTTAAAGCTTTCCACGGAGTGAAACTTTTCGGTCCTTCTGGGTGGTGTGTTTCATCAATTTTGTAAAATGTTAAAACCAGTGTGGTGAAAGCAAAGAATGTACTAATTATATAGACTAATCTGTAACCCATATTACTGGCTAGCCATCCTGCTAGGAGGGTACCTATTAGACCGGTAGTCATATAACTACTGCCAATAATGCTGAAAAACATCCCAGTCTCTCTGGATGGCGCGGTCTCCGCAACTAATGATTGCCATACAGGTAAGAGTGCAAAGCCAAACCCAATAAATATCATTCCGGCAGCTAAAAGTTGCCAAGAATTTGCCAACATGAAGCATAGACATGCAGCAAGCATAACCAGCTCTCTCAGTACTAGGAACCTTTTTCTCCCATAGACGTCTGAGGCTGCTCCCATTACTGGTTGGATGATAATCTTAGCAAAATCCATTAGGCTCTCGAGGGCTCCAATGCTTCGCATAGGTATGCCTAAACTTAGTGCGAATGGTTGCCATGTTACAAAACGTAGATTATCTCTTATGCCTCTAAGAGCTGAAGCTATTGCTAAGTATCTTATCTGCTTCTTTTCTCTTAGAGTTTGGAGTATGGACATTTTGATAGATGCCCAAAAACAGGAATGTGGCTTTTAAATGCACTGAAAAAAATTACAGTTTTTCTAAAATGGCTGGCATCCATTTAGGCATATCAGCAGGAAATCTGCTAGTAACAAGATTTCCATCTATCACAACAGGTTCATCAACATAGTTTCCACCAGCGTTCTTCACATCAGTTGATACGCTTTTGTAACATGTTAGTGTTCTATCTTTAACGATTTCAGCCTCAATTAGAAGTTGTGCTGCATGGCAAATAGCACCAATGATAAAACCTTTCTCGTCAGCTTGTTTTACAAGGTTTACTAGTTCTTGTTTAGTCCTCATCCTGTCAGGTCCATAACCACCAGGAACAATAAGAACTTTGTATTCATCAATTTTTATTTCATCAGCAGCATGTGTGGATTTTATGCTTCCTCCTTTCTTACCATGATAAATTTCTCCAGCTTTATCTCCAACTACATCAACATCGAGACCTGCCTCCATAAGACGATAATAAGGATAGAAAAGTTCGACGTCCTCAAATCCGTTTTCTGCTAGTACAATTGCTTTTGTCATTTCATATCAGAATTAAATAGATGTGGTTAGTTAAGAAGCTTAGTGACTATTTCTTGACCCATATTCCTGTTTTTTTAGCTACTCCCTCCATCTCAGTATCCATATACCATATTGGAGGTTCCCTATGAGTGGCAGCTCCTGCAATTTCTCCCTCAGGATTAAAAGCTATCACGTTTAGACTTGCTTCTTCAGACATTTCATTCACCTCTTTCATGGCTTCAATACATGCTTCCACAGGACTCATACCATACTTCAAATAGGCCACAACTAATCTAGCGGTACCGTTTCGGATGGCTAACTCACCTCTGCCAGTACATGCAGCGGCACCATATCGATTATCACAGTAGTTTCCTGCTCCAATAATGGGGCTATCCCCTACCCTTCCAGGTAGTTTTAAATAAGTACCACTTGTAGTTACCCCGACAGCTAAATTTCTTTGATGATCCATTCCCATCACGTTTACTGTCCCAAGCATATGATCAGAAATTTTCCTGTACCACCCTTCCAAATCATATTCAGCTTCGTCCTCTCTAAGATATCCTAAATCTTCTTGAAATTCTGGACCTAATTTGTGCAACCTATTTTCCTTGAAAGCCTCATAAAATTCTCTACCATAATCTGTAAGTAGTTCTGTTTTTTTGAAGCCCAAAAGTTCCGCAAACATCTCAGCTCCTTTACCTACTAGCAATACATGTGGGGTTTCTTCCATGACTTTTCTTGCTAAAGATATTACATGTAAATATCCATGGACGTGAGCCACTGCTCCTGCCTTTAATGTTCTTCCATCCATTATTGAGGCATCTAGTGTGACTTTGCCGGAAAGATTCGGTATTCCTCCGAGACCGACTCCATGGTCATTTGAATTTGATTCGACTGCCTTACAAGTCTCTTCTACAGCATCTAGAATCCTTCCATTATTTTTCAAAGTGTTTATGCCTATTTGTAGGAAATTTTGTGCACTGTCTGAACCTACTAAGAAAGGTTTCAACATGACTTAGTGATGATGCTAGTACTTTTCATTCTTTCTGAGCTATTTTCGTCTGGTAAGACTGGAAAGAGCCACAAGTAAGAATGCCACTCCTGCTAATGTATCATCCCCAGTTATCCAGTAGACTATTCCAGCTATTATAAATGCTGGTAGGAAGAAAATCAGTGTACCTGCGATCCATATTATTATACTTCCAATTATTATTAGTAAAATGAATACCCAGAATAGACTGATTATCCCAATTGGTCCAACCGTGATAAGGCTCTGATGCATCCTATAATCTTAATATTGAGTAAGTTAAAACTCTAACTCTTATGTTCTTTTCACCAGAAATATATGTAGGAAGAGAGTTAATTGTGTCCAAGATGGTAGACGAAAAAGATATCGCAGAATTTGGAGATCTCTGGGCTCTTATGTACTGTACTTTTGCTAAAGAGATTGTAGATAGCTTTGGAGAGGAGGGTAAAGAAGCCTTAATCAGGGCAGTGAAAGCTTACGGTAAAGCACGGGGTGAAAGATTGAGGAAGAGACATGAAGAGCAAGGCCTTCCCATTAATATGAGGAGTCTTTTTGAGAATTATGATCTTCCCGGGCATCCAGATACTGAGAAAAATAGGGAAAAATTCACTGATACATTTCTTGAGAGCTACACATATGTATGTCCTTATGAGAGGCTTTGGAGAGAAAGAGACTGTAATGACTTAGGTTTGATTTATTGTCAGTACTTCCATCACGCTTTCTGGCAGACATATAGACCGGATATTGATGTACAGATACCCGAGATACTTACTAAAGATGACCCTCATTGTCTTTTCTTAGTATCTCAACCAGAAAGAGAATAATCATATTTTCCCTTCTTTACAGAATGATTTAAATCCTATAATCAATGCTCACAATTGTCCTGGGTGAGGCTGAAATTTCTCCTTAGAAAAC
Organism: uncultured Candidatus Bathyarchaeia archaeon; assembly: GCA_964559475.1. GTDB lineage: Archaea > Thermoproteota > Bathyarchaeia > TCS64 > TCS64 > RBG-16-57-9. Next base: position 7,422 of record CAZLHX010000062.1, read on the forward strand.
CCCCTGGTCTCCCCAGGCTACTTATTTGGAAATATTATGATCAGTAAAATAGTTGATTTTTTATAACTTCATTAAAAAGATGATAAGGTATGAAAATTTGTTCCTTGATACCTGAACAGAAAAAAGAGTTATATGACTACCTTAGAAGACTAGGGTTACCGCATTTAACGATCAAAATACTTTTATGTTATAGTCCTGACGGCATTGATCGTCTAACAATACTTCTGGGCAAAGGAAGCAAGTACGATTACAAACTACTGAATAATAAGGAATTTAGGCTAAAAGAAGTAAGTCGTTATCTTAAGGAGTCGAACTTAAGAAGCTAGTAGTTTGTTACCTCTGTAAGTTTTGATTTAATCTCCATTGCTCGTGATTCAAATATTTTACTGAATTCGGTTGCCTCGTGTCTGTTTAATGGTTTATCATCCCCAGCTTTATACTCCAGCCAAGCGTTGTATGTTCGAGTGTAAATTCTCCCAAACATTGCACTGGGCACACTATCAATTAGTCCTCTATTTTTGAACTGTGTAAAAATTCTATAATTACTCATTAATTTATCTTCACTTAGCTCGTCATCTATGACTTTTTCCAGTATTCCCCTTAATGCTGGTTCCATAAGTGCTCAACCACAAATACACGTTTATCACTATAAAATGGTTATTAGGAAAGAAATTTAGTTCACTAACTAACCATAACAATGTCTCAAGTTGCCTGAATATATTCCTATAGCAGAAAGTCGAAATGTGAAAATATACTGTTCAGACAGAGGTCGCTATAGCTTTTTTAATAGTCCATATCCTTCCCATAAAATAAAAAGTGGAGTTGATATCTATCCCTTTCTTAGATTTGAGAAACTTGTAGGATCCCCTGTTGATGGAAGAGTAACACACATTAGAAAAATAAGTGCTCCAAAGGGAAAAGGATTTATCGATAGTGGGTTTGATGTGGTAATACTTATACAACCAAGAAGTACCCACGGAGTTGCAGTAAAAATTCTTCACATAGATCCTGTTGTAGAAATTGGTGATATTCTTGATATTGGAGATGATTTGGGATACTTATTGAGATCCGGGTATTATGGCTGGGGGACCTCGCCACACATACATCTAGAGATAAGGCCTTCAAATGATCCTCTCAGAGCCAGAGGAGGATATGAGTTAAACAACCTACATTATTTAAATGAAAAAAGTCAAGAATCTTTAACTGGAAAAATAATACAAATACAACCTGAGTACGCGTTAATAGAACTTAACTCAAGCATCGGCTTAGTAGGTTATGTAAATGAAGAAAAAGGAATCCTAGATGGAGGAGTCCCATACTATGGCTGGCTTGGTTTCCATACAACTAAACCAGAAAAAGGAGAAATCTCACTCAATGGAAAAATAATTGGAAACCTTCATACTTTAACAACAAATGCTAGTATCGGAGAAAGCAGAAAACTCGGATTCTCCATTAATAGACAGAGGATTTTAGGTCTATCGCTATACTTAACCCCTAGGAAAAATGCATTGATCAAAGCTATTCCACTAAAAATAGGGGGACTGGATCTTGAAGTTGGACAAGAAATAGAAATTAAGATAAACTAAGGATATTTTCTATCAAATTCTGGTATTTCCAATTCCTTAAAATGTGGAATGAAATCACATAACCAGTTCACTACTTTATCCATGAGTTCTTCAGCAAATTTGGGCGTAATCATAGAATAGTCCTCCGTGCCAGGAATATGATCTGGATGAGCTTCGGTCATTGATCCTGTATCAGTTACATCAATTACTCTCAGGGGAATCCTAATATTTCCTCCTTTGAAATGCGCTATACCTGGATGAGAGAACTGGATCTCACCCTTAAACTGGCGGGTAGGAGTTAATTTCGTTTTATCCATCCTGACTGCCTCGGGTCGGGAAGCCAAAGTCAAGGCGGTCTCAGCGTATCCAGCATGTTGCATGGGTGGATGACCGAAGATTTCAGTATCAGCTAGGACATCCCACCAATGGCTGATGGCGCACAATATTCCATATTCCTCCCTTGCTTCTTTACATGCTTCGATTATCGATGAGGTATTACCACCATGCCCGTTTATGAATAGTACTTTCTTTACTCCATACCTGTTCAGGCTTTGTAGAATCTCATAAATTACTCTCTTGTAAGTATCAAAGGTCAAGGTTATTACACCCGGAAACTCTTTATGATGCCCCGATATTCCATAACTAAGAACAGGAAGAACTAAAGCCCCACATTTCTCCCCAGTTCTCTTTGCTATTTCCCATGCCTGTATCCAGTCTGCACCAACGCCAACATGATGCCCATGTTGTTCTACACTTCCAGTGGGTAGTATTACTAGCTCAGTTTCTTTCAGCCTTTCCTCTATTTCTATCCAAGTAAGGTTTGAATAATCCGTCAACTTAATCGATCTTAAGGGGTTTATTAATTGTATAAATCCTCCTTTTGGGGGTAATTGAATATTTAGAATTCTTCGTCATCTTCGTCTCTAAGATATTTCTTGACTGTCCTTAACGCGTTTAAGAATTGCCCGCCTCTTGCGGTGAGGGTGTATTTAATGTAATCTCCATATTCCTCTTCCTCAAGGAGGTTTTTATCCATTAGGAATTCGACGGCTTCTTTTGCCCTGTCAACTGGGAGGTTTGCGCCATAACTTATCCTAGTAATACCTGTTGCTCCTCGGTTTCTTACCGTCTCCAATATATCCTGATAAATATCGTACCGAGTTCTTCGTCGTCCCATTGTATCACCTAAAAGGGGGTTTCAGGGAGTTTTTCAGTCTTCTGCGGAGAGGTCTTTAACCTAAGATTGGAATCTGATCTAAATTCCTCAGTGTATATGACTTCATCCACTCTACAACCATATTCTATTTTTATCTTTCTACCTACAATCTTTCGTGCTCTCACACCATTTCTCAGATGGATTTCATCACCAAAAATGTCTTCAACACGACTTCTCTCTTTAATTATTATCTTTTCTCCTATAAGTTGTCCTTTCGCACTTCCTCTTCTGCTTATTTCAATCCTAGATGCTTTGGCTCCTTCCAAGGTCCAGAGACTATTGGTCTCTAAATATTTTTCAACAATGATTTTATTTGCTTCGAGTTTTCCGCCTACTCTCACGGATTCAGCTCTTAATGTACCTGTGATCGCTGCTTTTCCACCTACTCGTAGCTGTGAGGAGAGTGAGAGATTACCGTCGATACTTAATTTTCCTCCTATTGTGATACTGTTTCCTTGGGCTTCTCCTTCAATCTTTGTAGTCCCACCGACGTTTATATTATTGAATTTGAGATTTCCTTCACTCTTTAGTGATCCTCCAACTTGGATATCTCCTCCTTCTCCACCAGCTAGTTTTATTGTTCCACCAGCCTCTAGGTCTCCGAATTTTAGATATTCATAGGACTTGAAACTGCCTCCAACTCCTGAGCTTCTACTTATTTTTCCGCCATTGAGCTTTATCGTTCCTCCGACATCTAAGTGGGATATCTCAACTTCAGTATCAGCTTTGAAGCTCCCCCCTACATCCACATCCTCTGCTGTTACCTTTTGTTCACCACGAAAGGTTCCCCCTACTTTTAGGCTAGTACTGCGGGTTGTTCCTTTTATTCTAGCGGAACCTCCGCAGGAAATATAGTCTATATCTACGTCAGTTTCTGCTCTTAGACTCCCCCCTACAGTTGTTCTAGTTGATCTTATGGTGCCGTCTCCTTTGAAACTGCCACCTACATTAATCTGCTCGACATCCGTCTCACCACCGACATATAGGCTGTTTCCTACTTTTACTGAGGTAGCACCAAGGTTACCATACACTTCTAAATTGCTCCGCTTCAGTTCAACTTCCTCAGCATAGAGATCACCTGTTACCTTCGCACTTACTTTATGCCCCAATAGTAGCCTGGTCTCTAAGTTTCCATAGAAGCTGCATTCACCTATACATTTTACCTCTCCTGTAACTTGTATTGTGTTATCAGGATCCTGTGCTTCAACTGCACCGTCCTCTATTACGAGGCTCCCATCTACTTTTCCCAGTTTTACTGTTTCTCCCCGGATATTTAACTCGTCAGCCACATTATTCACTATGTTTTAACCACCATTTATGCTTTTTAAAATTAAAACACATAGAATACTCACAATTTGTGACTACAACTATTGATGAACTATCTTGAGTCCGCTTTATATTTCTAGATCTTTTTTCACTGCTTGATAAAAGATGAAAACTGAATTAAGTAAATTAAACTTAGAAAACATCCAGACTATCAAGGATATCAAAGAGATTGAGGAGAATATTGAGATTTCCTTTGATGAGGTCCTTGCACGAGTCTTGAAGTTCTATAAGAGTTTTGTACCATACAATTAGGTGCGAATTGATGGAATTACTAGAGTCACAAGATATTCTAAAAAAGGAAAAAACGAGTCAGGGAATCCTAGAAAATATAATCCCAAGTAAACTAAACATGAATGCTAGGTATTTTCTCGTAGGGGGCGTCACTAATGGGATTAGCAATGGCGTTTTCAATGCAGTTATGCAGCTATATCTGATTAGTCTAGGTTTCGAGGCAACAAGTCTGGGAAAGATTTTCATGATGAATTCATTAGGCTCAACCATATTAACGGTCCCTGTTGGAATCCTTTCTGATAGATATGGCAAGAGGAAGATGATCGTTGCTGGATTCGTTTCCATTATAATTTCTATGCTTTCCTTTTTCACAGCACAATCAGTAACTGGTTTCGCATTATCATTTCTATTGATCGGAGTATGTAACTCTACAGGAACTGTATTGACTCCTCTGTATTCATCTTTTTTCTCTGAAGATGATATGGATAAGGCGTTTAGTTTATGGGGATTGATGAATATCCTCGCTATGAGTATTGGTAGTTTAGCAGGTTATCTCCCAAGTTATCTGGTCGCGAGTATGAGTTTCTCTCTACCTGCAGCATATCGCTATACAATGTTAATGGCGTGTTCTCTATTTGTTGCTCAGTTTCTTTTCTACTTTTTATCAAGTTCAAATATTGAAGAAACCTTAAAAGATGATTTCAGTTTCCACTTGAGTTCATGGAAGATAGTATTGAAAATATGTGGACTCACATTGTTGGTCAATATTGCAGGTGGTGTAATGTTCAGTCTATTCCCATATTATGTAAACCAGAAATTCGGAGTTGAATCTGCTGGTCTTGGGACCATGTTTTTTATATCAAATCTCGTAATGGCCATATCCAAAGGTTCAGCAGCGCTTCTTTCTAAAAGGATAGGCTCCCTCCAAAGCATAACCTTAGGCATCGCAGCTTCTGCAATATTTCTTTTAGGGTTCCCTATGGCCCCTACTTTCGCCTTCCTTTCAATATTATATATACTTAGGATGGGAACACGTTTCATATCTGATCCTTTAATCACAAGTCTGTTTATGAAAAGACTAGCTGAGGAGGAGAAAAGTACTGCGAACAGCCTACGTCTGATAAGTCTGAATGGAAGCGGAGTTTTATCCCCTTGGCTTGGAGGAATAATGATTGACAAGATTGGTGTTGAGAGCCCAGCATATATTGGGGGAGCAATAACGTTGATTGCGTCAGCTTTATATCCATTACTTCTTCGTAGAGAGGTGCAGATGCTGGAAAACAATAATTCTGTTTCTTAAATGAATCATCTGGTTATGCTATTGAAATTCCATTATATTCTTTAGAACTCGATGTATTTGCTTCTTATTACTAAATATTGAGGAAAATCTAAATTTTTTATCGTTGGGAAATTAAGGTTCTTTATTAGTTCTACTCTTGCTCTGATTGCTTTATTTTCCGAGTTAATTTAATAGCGGCATCATCTCCGTGATGAGAGCGATAAGCCATCAGTCCAGTTCTTAGAATTGCTTCTTCTTGACCATGTCTTGGATCGAATCTACTTATAAAATCGTTACAGGGGAAGTAATCACATTTTCCGCAGTGAGGTATGCCCTTTTCCTTTACGCATTTGTAAGTTTCGCAGGTTCCTCAGAAAGGTTTTCCTTTCATCTCTGAACATCCGGGGCATTTAGGGTTATTCCTGCCAGTATACCAATCGCAGTCGTTACATATCAATCCACAAACAGTGTATTCCGTTTCCATATGTTCTTGATAGTAAATTTATGATATATTTTTATTGAATAAAAAAATGTTTTACATAGTATTTTCTAGGAGCTTTATGAACTCCTCTGCTTGTTTTATTCCTAGTGCCCAGAAATCTTCATTGGTGATATCGAAGCCGAGCTCTTTACCTAACTGCCAAGGGGATTTGCTAGATCCAGCAGCTAGAAGATTTTTGAATTTTGGTGTGAATTCCTTCCCCTGTTGTTTGTATAATCTGTATAGTGCGAATACGAATAACTGGGCGAATACATAGGGGTAGTTGTAGAAACGATAGTTAGGTATGTAGTAATGAGCTTTCATGGTCCACTCCCAATCCATCTCTGGAAGCCATTCAATTGTGTCTCCATATATTCGATCTCTTGAAGTTGTCCATAAACTTGAGACTTTCTCTCCATCTAAGAATATTCCTTCATCAAGGGCATCATACATGGATTGTTCGAACCAGACTCTGGCGCTAACCTGAAATGCAGCCATACCAAACTCATCAAGAATACTTGTGAGGATAGCCTGTCGTTTCTCATTGGTTTGAGCTTTGGATAACAAAAGGTCAGTTAGTAATAGTTCACCAAAAGTGCTACCACATTCAGCAATACAGCTTCCTATCTCGTAATTGGTTGGAGTCTGATTTCGGGAACCAAGATATGCGTGAACTGCATGTCCAAGTTCGTGGGCTTGAGTATATACATCTCCGATCTTACCATTGAATGATTGTAAAATGTAAGCACTTTTACCATTAAACCATGTGCTACAGAAGGCTCCTGATCTCTTTCCCTTTCGAGGTTTTCCATCTATGTGGTTTCTTTGATACATTTCATCTATCCAGTTTCCCATTTGTTCGTCGAATCCCATGTAGGCTTCTGTTACAAGCTCTCTAGATTCCTTCCAAGTATACTCTTTATCAGGAGATCCAGGTAAAGGAGCTATAATATCCCAGTTTCCCAGCTTTTTAAAGCCCATAAGCTTTGCTTTCAGAGTCAAATAGCTCCTGTATATTCCAACATTTTTTTCTATTGTTTTCATAAGACTGTCTATGGTTTCTTTTTTTACATCGTTAGCAATTATACTCTGAGTCATTGTGGAGGGATACTTTCTCCACTCATACATCTGTAAATGATCGCTGCAAACAGATCTTATAGCGCTAGCCCAAAGAAGCTCATCTTTACCCAGCCCACTATATACAATCTTATTTGCTCTTTTTCTTAGATCTCGGTTTTTACTCTGATAAAATCCAATTATCTCACCATAGGATAAAGTCTTAATCTCACCATTAATCTCGATAGAAAACATCTTGGTGCTGAGCCAGTCTCCCTGGATCTGGCTCCATGCTACAATACCGTTTCTATCTTTGATAATGATTAGCTGCTCTTCCTTCTCTGAAAGAAGATAGGGTACACTTCTGATTTTTCTATCTAGGAAGTGCCTGTATTCTTTTAATACAGGGTTCTGAGATATTTCCGGTTTTTCCTTTAGTAAATCACCTAATTCTACATCTGTGAAAGCTAACATCTGTCCAGTCTTAGTTGTGGCATTCCTCATTGTGTCATGTAGTTGTTTTGATATATCATCTGTACTATCCGAGGAGTATCTGAGATTACAGTACATTACTGTACCCTCGTATTCGAGTTCAAATTTCTCAATTTCTTTGATAAAGTTCAGTAACTCTTTCGCGTCAAAATTTCTTATTTTACCATAATACTTATCCTTTAGTTCCTGGGCATGCTCCAACATTTTCTGTAGATCTTTTTTAATTTGTTCGGGTTCGGGGTTATCTACAAGCTGGTTAAGATCCCAGATCATTTCATTCTCCAACATTATCACCTAAAACATGAATAGATACTTTGACTTATGGATAAACTCTATGTATTGTATTTATTCAATATCTCGACTTCCTTGAATTCTTATATATATACTGAATAATTATTATTGTTCAACTCACTAGAAGATAATTGATATTGTAATTATTGTAAGGTTTTTACAGGATTAATAAAACTACTAAATGTTTAGGTGGATCAAGAAAATAATCTCTCCTCAAATCATTCTTCTTCTATTTTCAGCGCTGATTATCCTAAGTTATCTTGGTAATCTCGTATACAGGAGAACGAAGATCCCTGACTTGGTCTGGCTATTGTTCTTTGGAATAATTGTTGGACCCATTCTGGGATTGATTCCAGAGGAGATTTTTATGGAGATCTCACCGGTTGTGAGTATTACATCTATCATTTTGATTACTTTTGAGGCAGGAATAGATGCTAGTCTTGAAAACCTTGTGAAGATAATCAGAAAGACTTCGGGTTTGGCTTTTATTACTTTCAGTTTTATTGTGTTAGCAACTGGCATGATTCTCCCCATATTCTATACCGACTTTGGCATAATTGATTCTATGATATTAGGTACAATGCTTGGAGGTCTAAGTACAGTTGCCGTAACAGGATTACTTGATCAATTAAGAAATATCCTTAAGGAAATTAAAAACGTTAGATCTGTTCTTCTCCTGGAATCTACGATAGTTGATCCAGTTAGAATAATGGTAGCAGTTTCCCTTATCAAGATTCACCTTAGGGGAGATATAATGATACTTGAATCCATTAGAGACGTTTATGCAATTTTTACCATTGGTTCTCTAATAGGATTTGCATTAGGGTTAGTATGGACACTGGTTCTTCACAGATTAAGGGGTAGAAGGTTCAACTACCTACTCACGATTGCGGTTCTATTCCAGATCTACTTTCTGGCAGAGGCGATGGCAGGAGAAGGAGGAGGTACCATGGCATGTTTCGCTTTTGGTTTAGCCCTCTCTAATTATAGAGAATTTACCAAAAGGTTCGGTTTCATCCCAAGATTAGACCGAAAAAGGTTAAGAGACATAAATAATGAAGTGCTGTTTCTCTTCAAATCATATTATTTTGTTTATACGGGTTTAATTGTAAGTTTGGATTTGAGATTATTGTATATTGGAGTATTCTTAACTATAATGTTAATAGTAATTCGTTTTATTATCGGCACAATTGTAGGTATAGCACTAAAATTTGATAAACTTGAACTCATCATGACCCGTCTTATTTATCCTTTAGGCACCTCAGCTCTCGTCTTTGCTCAACTCCCAGCTATTTATGATCCGGAAGGTAAAGTTTTCTCTGATCCAAATATATTCTCGAATATGATTTTCCCAGTCGTAATAGGATCAATACTGTTTTACTCATTGATTGCTCCTCAGATAATGACTTGGCAAATTGGCAAAGAACGAGATAAAGAAGACGATTCACAAGTTGAATAAGGTGCTACGTATCAATATTGATAACTTTTTCAAGGGCTTGAACTGCTACCTGTATCATATCTAGCTCAGGTTCTTTCGTTGTAAGCTTTTGAAATAACATTCCTGGGGAAATTAGAGCCTTGATAACTGGATTACCTCTATACCTGTCACTAAGTTTTAGCAACTCATAGCTAATAGATGCTATAGCTGGAATTAGTAAAAGCCTATATCCCAATCGTAACAAGAAAGTAGTTCTCGGTATCAACGAGAAGAGGGCAATACTGATAAGAACGGTGAAGAAAAGGAAACTAGTGCCGCATCGAGGATTAAGTCTACTAAATTTAGAAACCATCTCAGGTTCTAGCTCAACCCCTGCCTCATATGCATTTATTGCCTTATGCTCTGCACCATGATATTGAAGTACTCTTGCCACTTCACTCCACCTTGATATTAAATATAGATAAAGGATAAACATGCTCAGCCGGAGACCAGACTCGACAACATTGAAGATAATTCCCTTCAGTCCTAGATAGTTAGTTAGGAAAAAAGGGATAGCGATGAAAATCCCATTTATCAATAGCACCATACCAATTAGTAAGATATAATCGAAGGTTGTGAAAGACTCATCCTCTTCTTCAAGCGCTATATTAGCGCTATGGATAAGGCTCTTCATACCATAATACATGGTCTCAAGAAGCATTACTATCCCCCTTATGAAAGGCAACCCCAGTATCCTATTTTTTGTTCTAGAGTTTAATCTCAGCACTTCAGTTGTTATTTGGTTATCTGGTTGCCTTACACAAAGAACCATATGGGTATTACTTCTCATCATGACTCCTTCAATGAGGGCTTGACCGCCATAGGCTAGAGACTCAGTCTGAGGATTGGACATTATACAAGTAAGCTAGATAATAGAAAATAAAGTATGTTATCCAGTAAGATAGATAAGTAATATTCTTAGAGATCCTTTTCGAGTGATTTGTTTTTTTAGATACTTAATCCACCTGGAAGAGTTTCCTGTATTTCGATAGTATAT
>CAZLHX010000063.1:0-1402 GCA_964559475.1 uncultured Candidatus Bathyarchaeia archaeon
GGAAGATCCTCTTAACCGAGGACAAAATACCTAAAAAATGGTACTGTGTTTTACCTGACCTCCCCAAATCACTACAGCCACTTTTAGACCCAAAGACAAGGGAACCAGTGGACCCAAAGATGCTTGAGGCAATATTCCCGAAGGAGCTACTCAAGCAGGAGATGAGTGGAGACAGGTTTGTGCAGATACCTGAAGAGATACGAGACGTATACCGTCTCTGGAGGCCAACACCCATGTACCGGGCCCGTAACTTGGAAAAAGCCCTCAAGACGCCCGCAAAGATCTACTACAAGTATGAGGGAGTTAGCCCGCCTGGTAGCCATAAACCCAACACAGCTGTGGCTCAGGCTTACTATAATATGAAGGAGGGTACCGAGAAGCTGACTACTGAGACGGGGGCAGGGCAGTGGGGCAGCTCACTAGCCTTCGGAGGAGCATTCTTCGACATTGACGTCGAGGTTTACATGGTACGAATAAGCTACGACCAGAAACCATACAGGCGGGTCATGATGGAGCTATACGGGGCAGAAGTATACCCTAGCCCAAGCAACAGAACAAAGACCGGTAGGAGGCTACTAGAGGAAAACCCCGATAACACGGGTAGCCTCGGAATCGCCATCAGTGAAGCTGTAGAAGCCTGCCTCGGAAGCGAGGCCACCAGGTACAGCTTGGGAAGTGTACTGAACCATGTGTTAATGCATCAGACGGTTATTGGCCAGGAGTCTATGGAGCAGTTGGCAATGGTTGATGAGTACCCTGATGAGGTCATCGGTTGTGTGGGAGGGGGGAGCAGTTTCGGCGGGCTTTTCGAGCCCTTTTACTATGATAAGGTTAAGAGTAAGGCCCCGAAGGACGTAAGATTCACGGCTGTGGAGTCAACAGCTTGCCCCAGTATGAGTGCAGGTAACTATATGTATGATCATGGGGACAGTGGTCGGATAATACCCCTTGTGCTTATGTATACACTCGGGCACGACTTTATACCCGATCCCATCCACGCAGGTGGCTTGCGGTATCATGGTATGGCGCCGACTCTAAGCCTCATGGCTAACGAGGGCGTCATCGATGTGAAGGCTCATAACCAGGTGGACGTTTTTGAGGCCGCTGCTCTTTTTGCGAGGACTGAGGGCATAGTCCCTGCGCCTGAGCCAAGCCACGCGATTAAAGAGGTGATTGATGAGGCTCTCCGGTGTAAGGAGTCGAACGAGGAGAAGACCTTGTTGTTCCTATTATGTGGTCATGGGCACTTTGATATGCAGGCATATGATGACTTTATCGCTGGAAAGCTTGAGCAGTACGAGATGCCAAGGGATAAGATCGATGCTTCCATAACTAGGTTGAAGGAACTCTACCCCTGGGCAAACTCCTAAACCCTCCCTTTTTACTCAAGTAGATGCGATTA
>CAZLHX010000063.1:1502-16911 GCA_964559475.1 uncultured Candidatus Bathyarchaeia archaeon
TTTTTGATAGCTTCTTTAATAATCTCTATACTGGCAAATAAATCCTCAAAGGAAAGCTTCTCGTATCTTGTGTGATCTAGATGCGCGTCACCTGGACCATAAGTTATTACAGGTACACCCATTCCTGGACCATAATAATTCATATCGCCGGCACCTGTTTTATTTACGAGCTTTACCTTACTTCTTTTCTTATTCCAAATAGCATGTGTGAAAGCTTTGACTAATGGGGAGCGTTTATCAGCCTGATACGATTCAACACTATCGATGGTATCAAACGAAATTTTTATCGAAGGGTTGTCTTCCTTAAAATTGGTTACTTCTGAGGTGATCGCTTCCTCTAGATCTTTTACACTTATTTCTGGGGGTATGCGGAAACCTATGCGCATAGTACATGAATAGGGTACAACACTTCCGATATTTCTACCATCGAGGTGTAGAAGACATGGGGTTAATGAGTGGAAATGGCTATCTGGTTTCTCTTGAGGCATCCTCAGTTCTCTTAGTTTCTCCCAGAGATTGTACGTTTTTTCTATGGCGTTATCGAAGAGCCATGGTGCTGATGAGTGCCCGGGTTCAGTCTCACATTTTATCTCAGTTAAGAGACTTCCCTTATACCCTATGGTTATAGAGTCTACATTGGTTGGCTCACCGAAAACCGCGAAGTCGGCTTTTCTATCATCGTTAATTAACTCTTTGACCCCTGCATTACCTCCCTCTTCATCCACAACTCCAGCCACCATAAGGGTACCAGGATAACCTTCAGATTTGAGCTGAGAAGCAGCAGATAGCAAAGCGGTTAAGGGCCCTTTGGCGTCTACAGCACCCCTTCCATAGATATACTTTTCATCCATGGATACAGGTAGCTCCGGTGGAACTGTATCCATATGACCACATAACAGAATGATAGGGTCCTCTCCCTTGATTACCCCGATAACATTACCAACAGAGTCGATCTCAACATCGAAGCCAGCACTCTCCATCGCGTCCACGAGGACGCCTGCTAAATTCTCCTCCTCCCCTGTGGGGCTGTAGGCTTCCAGCATACGTTTAAGCAGATCAACCGGGGAATCTTGCAGCCTGTTCCTCCCCTAAAACATCGTCTAAAACAGCTACAACTGCATCTATTTGCTCTCTCTCAATTATGAGGGGAGGAAGAAGCCTGACGACGTTTCTCCCTGCATCCAAGACCAAGACGTTGTTCTTCATGGTCTCCATTATCACATTAAGGACGTCGAATCTTAACTCTAAGCCTATCATTAGCCCTCTTCCCCTAACCTCTCTGATTATCTTCTGGCAGGACTCGAGTTCGGAAAGATTTTTCATCAAGTATTCTCCGTTTTCTGCTGCTTTCTCAGGTAATTTTTCTTCTCTCAATACGTCTATGGTAGCTGCACCAGCGGCACAGGCTAAGGGCCCGCCACCGAAAGTACTGGAATGCTCCCCCATCTTCATTTTAGACATCACACCTTCTTCTGCCAAGGTGACTCCCATGGGTAGTCCGCTGGCAACTGCCTTCGAGAGGCACATGATGTTTGGGACTATACCCTCCTTCTGGCAGGCGAACCATGTCCCAGTCCTCCCAAGTCCAGTCTGTATCTCGTCTAGAATTAATAGTATCCCATTAGCTTCACAGACTTCTTTGACTCCTTTCAGGTAACCCTCAGGTGGTACGTTTATCCCGCTCTCACCTTGAATCGGCTCAACCAGTACAGCACCCGTCTCTTCATCTATACTCTCTACGAGTCGTTCTGGGTTGCCATAAGGAACGTGTTTGAACCCAGGTATTAGGGGCATAAAGGGCTCTCTATACTTTTTATTCCAGGTTGCAGACAGGGATCCCATGGTTTTACCGTGAAATCCTCCCATCATGGATATTATTCCTGGTTTTCCTGTGCTTCTCCTTGCCAGCTTGATGGCAAATTCCACGGACTCTGTTCCACTATTTGACAGGAAGGCTTTATCCAGGTCCCTGGGAGCAATAGATATTAGCTTTTCAAGGAACTCTGACCTTGCTTCATTGTAAAAGGTCCCATGGCATGAGAGCAGCTTCTCTGCCTGTCTCTGAACAGCCTCCACAACATGGGGATGGCAGTGTCCAGTTATTGCTACACCATAGTTACTGGTGCAGTCAAGGTATTTGTTACCATCACGATCCCATAAGTGAACTCCAGTTCCATGTGTAATCTCTATCGGTCTTTTCCAGTAAAGACCTGCCATCTTCAATTCTTCTTTCTCAATCACATTCATCTTCTGACCACCGTCCCATTCTCGTTCCTTAACGCCTTGGTTATCGCATTTTCTACAAGCCCTGAAGCGATGCAGACCTCCTCTACTCCTTTTTCAACCGCTTCTAGAGAAGCATACAACTTTGTTACCATGCCAGGTCCAATCTTATCCAGCAAATTTTCAGCCTCATGGACGCTTAAACTTGATAATGGCTTGTCATCGACTAGTACTCCTTCCACATCAGTTAGGAGTATCAGTTTATCTGCTTGGATAGCGGAAGCAATATTTGCACCCATCCGGTCACCATCAACATTCAGAGGTTCCGCTTTTTCGCCCATGGCTAAGGCTGAAACCACAGGAACATACCCTCTCTCAAGAAGTAAATTAAACAAACCTTCGTTAACCTGACTTATTGTTCCTGAATAGTCTCCTTCAAGTAACATTTTACGCCCTCTTTCATTGACTATAATTATCTGATTCTTCCTCTGGGCTCTTACCAGTCCACCGTCTAGTCCACTTAGACCTAGAGCGTTTACTCTATTACCTTGAAGTGTGGAGATAATTTGCTTGTTGATTTTTCCTGCCATTACCATGCTGAAGATTTCTATGGTTTCTTTGTCTGTGTATCTACTTCGGAACCCCTTTGGTGATGTGACGAATCTAGGTGGATGTCCAAGCTTTGTGGCGACATCGGTTACTATGTCCCCTCCACCATGAACTATAACAATTTCATTCCCTTCACTGAGAGAACGGATCTCATCAACCAAGCCCTGTGAGAGCCCGTTTTTTAATAGGTCTCCTCCAATCTTGATAACTATTCTCAAACCAAACACCTAGTGAAAACTGACCAAGTCCAAGCCTTTCGTCTCTTCAAAGTCATACATCAAGTTAAAGCAATGGACAGCTTGTCCTGCTGCACCCTTTATGATATTATCTATCGCCGAGAATACCACGAGGCGGTTAATGTGAGGATCTATCTCGAAGCCTATCTCGCAGTTGTTAGTGCCTGTGACTACTCTGGGGTCTGGTAGCTGGTACAATCCTTTTCGGTATTTCACTAAATGGATAAAGGGTTCACCGTCATAAAATTCCCTATATGCTCTCCACACATCACGGTTCTCCAGAGGGGAACTTACCCAAAGATGGCATGTGGAAAGGATGCCCCGGGCCATGTTTATTGCGTGGGGAGTAAAGGCTATTCTTATTTCTTTTTCACTGAATTTAGATATCTCCTGTTCTATCTCTACTGTGTGCCTATGTCCTACCACGTTATAGGGGCGAAGACTGCCAAACCGTTCAGGGTGATGCGCAGCTAAAGTGGGTTCACTCCCACCCCCAGATGAGCCGATCTTAACATCAACCACTATACGATCAGGTTCCACCAACCCAGCCTTGATGACTGGAGCTAACCCAAGTATTGTCGCAGTTGACATGCACCCCCCACATGCAACTAAGTCAGCGTTTCTAATCTCTTCTCTATGAATCTCTGGAACCCCATATATCGCCATCTTCAGCAAATCGGGGTATGGATGCTTCCACTTGTACCACTTGGGATAATCTTCAGGGTTACTTAAACGAAAATCCGCACTCAGATCAATAACCTTGAGTCCGCTTTCCAGTAAAGCAGGGACTATGTCTTTAGAAACCCCATGGGGAGTAGCCAGAAACACAGCCTCGCAGTTATCCCCAAGCTCCTCATAGTTAGGGATCGAGAACTTCATTTCCGTTACTCCTCTAAGATTCGGATGAATCATGTGAACATATTCATCTGCGAATCTTCGTGATGATACTGAACAGATATCTACCTCGGGATGACGGAGCAGCAGTCGCATGATTTCCCCTCCTGCATAACCTGAACCGCCTACAATACCGACATTTACCATTAATCCACCTCCTTATCAAGAATACTTTCAGCCACATGTAAAAGATACTCTGCGACGTTAATTCTTGCTACGATTCTAGTCTGCTCCCAGAACTCAGGACAGGAATTACCCTCGTGAAAAACTATATCATTAACCCTGTCAAGACTGTTCTGAATAACATTCTGGATGAAACTGTAAGCACCAGTTGACATATATTCAGAGTAGGCAAAGTTTATTTCATTCGTATAGGAATCGAAGTTCATTTTTTTGTTCGAGTTTGCTTTAACCTTATTGACTAGACTAAATGGTTTTTCTAGTAGAGAAAAGTAGTTTATCAGCTCATCATCATCAACTGTATTATCATCGCCGATAACGGGCATGGCGTCAAGGGCTATTAACCAGGCTTCACAGTCTCCAGCTATTGAATCCCCACATCTTTCTGCTATTCTTCTGGTTTTTTCTGGTAATTGTACGCGGAAGACCATGTTTCCAAGGAAGGTGTTTGTTCTAAAATCCTTGAATCCTGCACGTGCGAGTGCGTTCTTGGTACAGAAAGGGCTTTTTCCTGCTTCCTTATAGGTGATTATTCTGAGATCATAAAACCATTTAGGGATTAGTTCTTGTGCTAATACCCCTGCTGGATTAATAATTGAGGTTTCTAAGTTACTTACTTGTTGAGTTAATTCAAGATAGTCTTTTGCGAGTGTGACTCCTGTTCCGTGTGTCCCGGCATCAGGCTTTAAGACAATATTATTTTGACCAATCTGTGATGTAATGAGGTCGCATATAGTATCTATGTTATCCTGAACCAGATTGCCTACGGTGGATTCCTTGGGATTACACGGGAGATAGACTGATTTTGGTATCTTTATGCCACTATTTCTGAGTGTTAAGAGTGTCCTGAGCTTGCTTTGACAAGTTAACTCCACGTTTAGAGGATTTATTACGTTTTTCTGAGCTGCTTCCATGATTGTTGTAGCAAATATTCTACGAGCCTTGCTCTGAGTTCTATTCATTATAACTTTTGTATCTTCAAGTTCTTTTATGTAGTTTTTACCCATACTTTCGTAAGTTAAACTACTCTCATCAAATCCAATAGCTACCTTATAAAATGGAAGATAACCTAATTTTATACCTAGTTCTTCCGCTGTTTTCTTTATTCCAAGCTCATCGGTTTCTGATCGATCATATAAAATAGAAATATCTGGCAAGAAAAATGACCTCTGAAGTTTTATGAGTTATTGCTGTAGACTTATTCTCCCCAGTCTTCTCCTTCTATCGTCAACTCTTTAACGTGGAATAATCCAGACTTGTCGACTTCTATAACATAATCTAAACCACAATCTGGACAACTAATAATTTCTCCACTTAACATATCATCGTAGAGTTCCACGTCTCTGCCACAATCGATACACATTATCTGCATTTCATATTCTCCAAGCACTTACCAATTTGCCACATTTGCTATTGATTAGCCAATTATGTAAGGTGCTAAATATAAGAAAATCG
The DNA here is from genome assembly GCA_964559475.1 of uncultured Candidatus Bathyarchaeia archaeon. Taxonomy (GTDB): domain Archaea; phylum Thermoproteota; class Bathyarchaeia; order TCS64; family TCS64; genus RBG-16-57-9. The sequence goes on from CAZLHX010000063.1 coordinate 7,100, forward strand.
CACTCCTAATAAGGATTCCCCAATTTCTAATTATAAGTAAAATACGAATAATGTATTTATAATACGTTATCCGTATCTTATTTGGGTTTTTGTTAAGGATTATTAAATATTAATCTTAGAAAGTTCGTTTTCAGTGATACCCTAATAAAATTTTTATTTAAAAAAAATTTCAAAAATATTACATTTATTTATTAATTTTGTGTTAAGATAATATGCAATTTTTACTAGATTTTATGCAAACTTCCATGGCTGTATTCTTATGATTAAAGCTCTTTTCACTCTGAGCCCTTTATTTCGTTGCCAGATAAGAACTTTACATTAAATAGGGAGTGCCCAAGGTAACAACCAAAATAGGCGACATGCGTGTATATTGCAAAATAGATTCTTAATATGTGCAAATTTATAAGAACAAATTTTAATTGTAATTTAATGAGTTCTGGTCTTGATATTCTAGATGATCCTCCAAATGAAGTCAAGCAGGAACTTGAAAATCTTAAGACGCAACTCTACCTTGAGATACCTTCTAAATCACTTGACAGTAATCTTCTGGTAGCGACATGGAATATTAGAAGCCTAAGTAAGTTAACGCGAAAATGGAATGCGGAAGAGAATGATAGTCCCAAAAGGGACTTGAAAGCGATAAGGGCAATAGCGGAGATTATACAATGTTTTGATGTCATTGCGATACAGGAGGTGCGAAGTCATCTTTACGCCTTTAAGGAAATTGTCAAGGCTCTCGGTTCTCACTGGTCTTTTGTACTGACGGATGTAACAAAGGGAAAGAAGGGAAATTATGAGAGAATGGCGTTTCTCTTCGATACACGAAAACTCCAAATGTCCGGATTAGCATGCGAGCTTGTAGTGCCACCAGAAAGACTGGAATCTATTACATCAGACTCCCTGATTAAACAGTTTGCTAGAACACCCTATGCTGTTGGATTTAAGACGATAAACTCTCCCTTAAAAGAGACTGTCAGCTTTGTACTAGTCACGTTACATGTGTTTTATGGTGAAAAACCGGAGGATAGAATAGGTGAGCTTAAAGAGATTGCAGAGTGGATGTCAGATTGGGCAAAATCCGAGTATGCTTACGATAGTAACCTGATAGCGTTGGGAGACTTTAATATCGATAGAAAAGATGATCCACTCTACCAAGCTTTTACATCCACCGGGTTGGATGTTCCCGAGGTTCTTAACCGTGTGCCGAGGACTATTTTCAGCGATCCTGGTGAAGCTGATACAGATCATTTCTACGATCAGATCGCATGGTTCATCGAGGAAGGTTCAACACCCCCACTCAGTATAAGATATAAAGATGGAGGAGGCTTCGACTTCACCAAGAGCCTATACAAAAACAGCGGATTAACAAAGACACAGATATCATGGAAAATATCAGATCATTTCCCATTATGGGTGGAATTTGACACAAGCTAAACCATTCAAATAGCCGGGTAACGACTGTCTTCATTAAGGAAATATTAATCTAGAAAGCTTTTCCTCTTGATCATGAAATGGATATTGACTTGAAAAAAATATGGGAACGTGTAAAAGACAAGAAAAATGTCGTGGGCTATAGCGGTTCCCTGGCTCCAAAGATTAAGGAAGGTAAAGTTGTTGAAGGAACTAAAGTATTCAGAGTTTATGTCTCTAAAAAAGAACCAGTAGAAGAACTTGATACAGACGACTTAATTCCTGAAGAAATATGCGGGATTGAGATAGACGTCTTTGAAATCGGTGATATAAAAGCCCAATAATTATTTCCAGCAAAATGGGTCTTCAGAATATAAATCTCCAGTAATGTTATATGCTGCTGCTCGACAGCCCCCGTTACAATTACTTGGAATAAACTTGCAGTCTCTGCATTTTCCCTTCAAGTCATTTTGAAAAATATTCCTGAATTTACCCATTATTCCAAGATTGTCATGCCAGATGTCCTTGAGGGGGTCTTTCAGAATATTACCCAGGGGGAAGTCCGTTAAGTAAGGACAAGGATAGATTGTACCGTCGGGGGAGATAACTAGGTTTGTTTGACCTGCACTACACCGTACCTTTTTATGACCTCTTATTCCCCTCACAGTTATATTTTCAATACCATGATCATCAAATAGCCAAGGGAATACTGCATCCATTTGAACATCTATCTTGTCTTTATACAAATCACGTTTTTCTGCTAATATAGAAGCTAATCTCTTAACCTGGTCTTTAGTCACTCCAAGTTCTGATGCATCACTACCCCTTCCCACAGGCATGAAAGAGTTGAGTTTAAAGGAAGAAAACCCATTGATTACAGCAAGGTCCAGTAGGTCAGGTATTTCATTGATATTGGGTTTGATAATCATGGTGCTCATGGTTGTATGAAGTCCGTTGTCGGATGATAATCGCAGTGCCTGTATGGCTTTCTTAAAAGAACCTCTCAAGCCCCTGAAGGAGTCATGAGTTTCTTTCATACCATCTACGCTTACCTGTACACAGAAAAGCATGTTATCGATGAAGCTGCGTATGGTATCCTCATCTAATAGTAGCCCATTTGTTGATATTCTTAAGCCAAAGCCCATACTTGAAGCCATCTCAATAATCTCGGTAAAGTCTTCCCTGAGCAAGGGTTCTCCGCCACTAAAGTTAATGGTGAAGACGCCTGCATTTCTGAGCTTTTGTAGTGCCTTCTCTACGTCTTTGAGATTCATTTCTTCAGGGTTCTTGGAGTAATCTATGAGGCAGTGGGGGCACTTCATGTTGCATCTGTAAGTTATGTCCCAGAGAACGGAGAGAGGAGCCGAGTAATAGCTATTGCTGGTATCGAGATTGTTAGAATCCAGTTTAATTCCTGCACTTGATGAGTTGGGTTTCTTTCTCCAGTCTACCACGAAGTACTGGTTAAACTCGTTTACGTAATCATCCAAAGAGCAATTTGCCTTTTCTCTTTCAAGCCCTAGTTCTTCAGTTACATCATCTATTATCTTATTGAGGGTATTTGTACCATCAAAACATGTCAAGAGTTTAAATCCGAACTCGTTAACCCATTTCTCATTATAAAGATAAGGATTGAACATGAATCCTCCACCATTTTCTCGTCTTAGCCTAGCAAAAGAGTACAAAATAGGATAAGTCTCATAGAGAGGATCTTCTTGTTCGGGCATTTTAATCAATAAAAAAGGGGAAGTTGTTTATCTTGGTTCTGACATCTTTTCCAGCATCTTTTCTATAGAGGCTCTCATGTTTCTGGGTATTTTATCCAGATCGAGGACAACCAGTTTTTTTGGATCTACGCCGGGCTTAAGTCTGATATCGAGGGTTGGTCCTGCTGCACAGCCTTCAACATGAATGATATTCTCTGGTCCTCCTGATCCACAGCCAATAGGGCTGTCCGGTCCACAAGCTAAACACATCGGTCTCAATTGGTCTGGGCGCCCGGGTACACACTGTATTACCATTCCAGGGCTGCCAGGTCTACAGAGGATCATCTGATCTGGTCGTCCAGGTACACAGTGTATCGATGTATCCGGTCTTCCTGGTAGGCACCTTATAATATTATTTGGCCCTCCTGGGCGACAGAGTACTATGTCTCTGTCAGGTCCTCCGATCATGCAGTGGAGATCGGGCCCAGGGCATAGTTCTAAGTCTAATGTGTCTAGAACGACTTCTATTTTGTTAGCAACTGAAACCGTATCGCTGCCAGCGAATAATAGTCCTACTGCTTTCTTTGACATATCGAGGAGCAGGGAGCCAGAGTCGCCGTGATCAGACATGTTTGTTGTAAGTATCTGGTCTACAAATCTTATTGTACGGTAGATTACTCCTGAACTGGTTAATACCTCGTATCCTACGTTTACAGTCGCATCAATATCAATTATATTCCCTGTAGTATAGCCTGTTGTTCTTCCACATTTTTGGACTTGGACTGAGTTTTCCTGATCACTTGGTTCTACTGGTCGGTAACTGGTTATCTTTCCAATATCACATCCGACCTGGCATTCCATAGCATCATCCTCATCATCCAAGTCCGCTATAGCAGCATCTACGTAGTTATCCCCTGAGAGTTTGAAGGGTACCCATCTCTTCAGTGAGCCGATGACGTCAGTAGTGCAGCTTCCACCATCAAGGGTCCCCGGTTGCACTATGTCGTCTCCGGCACTCGCCCTGGTCTCGGATTCAGTATCAACATTCGCGATAACATGGTTATTAGATAACAAGACGCGTTTACCATCAGTTTTATCTATTAAAGCTATTCCCAGTGTTCCCGCCATTATATATCCATAGGCTAAGGAATGACAGCTACCAAGGCTATCACCTCCCTGAGTTGGCCTATTTCTATCCCTTCTGCCCTGGAATCTAATTCTGCCTACCTCAACGACATCAGTCTTAATACCTTCGATCTCCTTGGGAATTATCTGATCATCTGCCAAACGGCTCAGTACGCTTTTCTTTTCAACATAGACTTTAATAGCAACCTCATCAGTCATGCGTCCATTAACTATTTTCCTGCCAACGCCAACACCAACAACGTTCTTTTTCTCAAACAGTTGCTCGACGTTTCTTTTCTTTACATCCCTAGCATTTACATATGATGACAATTTCTTCTCCACTATTTAATCCATAACTGAGGATTTAACATTTACTGTATACTAAAAGATATATATTCTGAGTCGCTATAGTAAGTATAGATAATATTAATGGAATAATAATCCATATCAAATATGATGTTTAAAATTTTTTTTATTAGTTTAATATCAATAGTCGTTTAATAGGGATCTATTAATCTCTTTTTACATATACGGTAGAAAAATTAGGTGAATTAATACTATTCTTTTAAAATTTTCCTAAAAAAAGAGGGTTTAGGGAGTTTCTTCTTCGCCTACAGGCTCCTTTCCTGTACCTAAGAAGCCACGGTTTGCAGCAAAATAGACGTTAATGGGCTCCTCATTTCGAAGGGTGTCTAAGACTCCTAAGAACATTGAGGAGGGAAGATGCATTCTAATTATTCCACCCGAAATGTAATCGTTCTCAAAAGACATTCCAGGATCATTGAATCTCGCATATGCAACTACATCGTTGCCATTGTATAGTGTAATTTGGGCTCGGTTCGTCTGATATCCTGCTGGGCTCCCATAGATGAGAACATGATAATTGGATACTTTAGGCACTTTTCTTACCCGATTCAATAAGCTACAGGTAATTGGATTAAATATTATGAGCCGTGAGTACCTATATTAAAAACGTTTTTTTAGTGCATTCTAGAAGTATAGAATAATAAGTAATTTATGCAATATCTTAATCACATATGCATCTTAATATTTTTCACGAATGGTTTTTAGAGAATATGAGTGATTACGACTCTTAACCCAATCAGTATAAGCAGTACTCCTCCGATAATCTGGGCGATGCTTCCAAACTGCTGTCCAGTCTTATTCCCAACATTTAACCCGAGGAAAGTAAATATCAGAGTGCCTAGCCCCATGTAGATGCTTGGAACCCATATGGATAGTTTTTGGAGGCTGAAACTAAGTCCAACCGCTAATGCATCGATGCTCACTGCCACTGAAAACATGATAAGACTCATTAACCCAAGTAAATCAGAAGCGTTGATCTTTTCCGTCTCGTGTCTCAGTCCTTCATTGAGCATTTTTCCACCAACAAAGGCTAGCAGTATAAAGGCGAGCCAGTGATCCCATCTCTGGATAAATTTAACCATGTTCGATCCGAGGAACCATCCCAGGATGGGCATTACTATATGGGCAGCACCGAATGTAGAGCTAATTCTAAGCGAATCTCCAAGCCTGACTTTTCCCAGGCTAAAGCCAGTTACAATAGCCACACTGAAAGCGTCCATCGCTAAACCTATGGATAGAAGGATTAAGGAATAGGGATCCATAGATAGGCTCATTATTCCTTTATTGCCTAGATTAATCTTGTATAAATCTTGTGTACGTCACTAATAATTTTTTGGCAAGTTGTTCTTGCATACGAGGTTTTGAAACACTTATTCCTAGATGTTCTTTAAATATTATCAACCATCTAAGATGTCCTGATAAACATGAGAAGAAAGAAAATTCTCGGATTTTTACTAATCGTCGGTTTAGCTGTACTATCCTTCTCAGCGATGAGCTTGGCTGACCCGGATGACAGTTCTCCGAATTCATTGCAAGAAGGTGAAGATTCACCGGGTGCTCATCGATGCCCAAGAGATGGATATGATGTCAATGAGGGCCCAGCAAACAGAAACGGTTTTGGAGAAGATTTCACAAATTAATAGTAAATTAATCCCAAAAAATGTTAAATAAGGACTAGGTTTTTTCCTCCCACTTTTAGGGTCATTTACTTATGTAAAGCAGAGTAAGTGAGGCGATACATGTGAACAAGTCAGGCAGCATTGCGAAAGGCCCAAGACCTGAACCTCTGAAACCCGCGAACCGTACTATTAAAGGATTAGAGACGAGGGCATATAGAAGCAGAGCTACACTAAATATTACCAAACCAAAGGAAAACTCCAGACCTGTCTCCCGGTACACCTTTAGATATATTGATGAAAGAATGACTAGTAGGAAAGCGTTTATGCTTGAGAGCACAGCTTTGACGGTGTAATAAATCTCATGCTCTCCAGCGCGTCTATTACCGTTCCTACCCATTCCACCGTAAAACTGTAAGGAAGATGAGGCATAGTACACGGTAATACCGATAACAAATACACCAACTAGTACAGCAAATAGTACCCTATTCTGTCTCATTGTTCTCCTCCACCGCTCCATCATTTTTGACCTTTTTCCCAACTTTCTCCCAAATCTCCTCAAAAAACTCAAAATTGTTCAACAGGTTATCGCTGGGAAAGTACATTTTCCCATAATCCTCACCGATTGATCTGACCAGCCCATTTTTCTCTAAAACCTCCAGGTGATACCTTATGGTGCTGTAGTCCAGCTTCAGGTCTTGGCTTAGTTGATTAGCGTTTCTTGGGTTCTCACTCAGGGCTTTAATTATCCTAGCTCGGTTAGGCCCCCCTCTAGTACCCCCTACCATCCACTGAATTATGTAGGTGAAATATTTTCCCTGCGCCCGGCTCAATACAACACCTAGAACCACGGTTTAAGTAAAAACATCTTCGATGCTCTCTTAAAGTTTGGATTAATTAAGGATAGATTTGGGAATAAATTTGGGGGAATCTTGAAAAATCGTTTAAAAGCACCACCCTGTTGATTGCTTCGGTGAAAAAGAAAACATGAACACACGGAAAACCCTAATCATCTTTGGCCTACTCGCTATAGTTGGAGCGGTTCTCGGTGGAATGAACCTCGTCCTCGCAGATGACACAGAGATAGAGGACCTCCCCTGTAAAGGAACAGGTATTCAGGGACTGCTAAACGGCAGAGGCTTCTGGTCTCAACTAGCTGAGGAGCAAAAAACCGTACTGATGGAGGAGACCCGGGAAATGCTTGAGCAAGGTAAAACCCATGAGGAGATCAGGGAGATGAAGGAGCTACGCCTTCAAGAATGGGGCATAGATCCACCACTCTGGAGTGGACCACACATGGGTGAAGGAGCCGGCGGAACTATGCAGCGGTCTCGTGATGGCCAGGGAAACGGCTTCCAACATAGAGGACGTGGAAATGGCAACCAGGGCCAAGGTCAGAGAGGAAAAGGTAACAACGGCGTCTGCCCCTACACAAACTAGTGCTACAATATTCCTGTAGCATCAAAATATTTCCCCTTTTTTCGTTAAACTTGAACAAGTTTAATGCATGAATATATCTGGGAGATATAACTGAAAATAGTTGACTTAAATCATTATTATCCAAACCAAACCATGAAGGTTCTAACAACTAAAATTTTCCCAGTGATTTAAATATCCTAGAAAAAACGATAACCATCTGGGTGAACTGAGGTTTGGTTTTTATCTGTCCATCTTGCGGGGAAAAGGCACTAGAAATTACTTCCAGCATCGAACTTCCTCCTGACTCAAGGTCAGATGAGATAACACTCCAGATCCTCGAATGTACCAACTGTGAATTCAAGTCCCTAGATTTGTATGAGGAGTCTAGAAGGGGTGCACTTGGATCTGAGTCTATAAACCACGTGGGCATCTACCTGCCCAAGGATGTCTTGGAAGGCATAAAGAGTATGATCAAGAAATGTCCTGATCCTAAAAATCCTAGATGTTCATGTACTTTTCATATGTGTTTCTCAGTTAAATCCAACGGAAGATTGAAGTGGATCGAAAAATTGAATTACAAAAAATCCTTTAGACTGATAACTAAAAACCAGTAATTAACTTGGTTTTATTGCATGAATCATGATTACATGTTGGTCATTCTAGACACATACAATGTTTAATCATATTGATTAAATTCAATATTAAAAGCGGAGGGTCTCTCCGTCAAGGTGTATAAGAAATGGAAAACTTTCAAATAAGAGATGAGGAAAACCATAGCTTTGTGTTGCTAATTTTCCTGTTAGCCATCGCAATTGATATAATCCTGATGATGAGGTGAAAAGATGAAAATCTTTAGCTTTATGGATAAAGCGACTCTGATCATGCTTTCTTACCTCGTAAGAGTATACTACAGGGCAGATATGCATGCATGATTGGGCAATGATAACACAGAAATGCCTTTGAGGAAAACAGCAACAGCATCTCTTTCCAAATTTTTTACTGGAAATTAAATATCAGGAAATACCTTCACTTTATTAAACATCTTTCTAAGGTTTGATCATATAAAATGGCAAATATGTTAGGTCGACTGTTGAAGCTTCTTAGGGACAGGAATTTTATCTTAATATAAGCCTGGTTCTCGGTCTATCATTGCATCAGCTAGCAAGATATACTGAGAGAGTTTTGTTACCCATACTTATATTCGCCATGACCATTTCGATGACTAGTGTAACGAAAAAAATACTGGAATCACCGGGAAGATGGGTTAAACCAATAGCCATAAGCCTAGCCTTAAACCACTTCTTGCTAGGGGGAGTAATGATACTCTTAGCTTACTTACTCAAATTACCGGATCCCTACAGGGTAGGCTTCATAGTCCTTGCGTCAGTTCCACCAGCTATCGCTGTAATACCCTTCACCAATTTCCTTGGTGGGGACCCAGATTACAGCCTTGTGGGGTTTACAGCCTGTTACATTGGTGCCTTTCTCTTGACCCCGTTGACCCTCTCAACTTTTCTAGGGTCCCAACCAGGTTTCCAGCTCAGGATCATAACTTTGTTATCCCAACTAATAATAGTGCCCTTCCTTCTATCCAGGGTCCTTGTTCGTTACAGCATCGATAAAAGGATAGGGTCCTACAAGGGTATGATGGTAAATTGGAGCTTTTTCGTAATCATCTATACTATCGTCGGGTTAAACAACAAGGTTTTCCTGAGGGACCCCCTCTCCCTAATCCCATTGGCCGCTATAGCCATATTTGCTACTTTTGTCATGGGTTATATTGTTGAGAAGATAAGTGAAGCCCTTGGAGCAGGCCCCAGTAAGACTCTTAGCAATGTACTCTTAGGCACCTCGAAGAACTCAGGCTTAGCAGCTGGAATAGCAATAACCCTATTCAGTGTAGAAAGTACCGTTCCTTCAACCCTAACCACTGTATTCATGCTCCTATACGTGATCTTCCTTGACCTAAGGAAAAAGACCGGGGGAAAAAAAATCTCCCTACATGCACATAAAAATAGACGTTCAGGAAATCTTCGTCAATCATTCTTTATCTGGTTCGATTACCTTGATCTGGAATAGAATTGTTGCCATTAAAAGGATAATTGAGATGATAAGGAAGGTACGGCTATACGAGAGCCTGGACAGTAAAAGGCCTGTGAGTATTGGGCCT
>CAZLHX010000064.1:0-8333 GCA_964559475.1 uncultured Candidatus Bathyarchaeia archaeon
TTAATAAAAGACAATTTCTAGAATAAATAAAACAATTACTAAATATGATTAAATTCTATAATAAAATTAAAATAAAAATTTATTGTATGTTTAATATAATGATGATTGTTAATAATTAAAAATAGAATAAACTTCATAAGTCATCCGGTGAATCAAAATTTAGAGATTTGGTATGAAACATATCAAATATACAAAAAGTATTTGCCCAGAATGTCTGCAAGTTATACCTGCTTCGATTTATGAAGAAGGCGGGAAAGTGTATATTAAAAAAACTTGTTCAGAACATGGGGAATTTAATGAGATTTATTGGTCAGATTATAATCAATATAGAAGAGCTGAAAAATATAATAACCACGGCAAAATAATGAAAAATTCAAGGACTGAAGAAAATAAAGGATGTCCTCAAGATTGTGGTATATGTCCTAATCATAAATCAACAACCACTCTTGGGATAATTGATGTAACAAATAGGTGCAACTTACGTTGTCCAATATGTTTCGCACACTCTGGTGCCACGGGTTACTTATATGAGCCTTCAAAAGAAAAAATTGGGATAATGGTTCAAAATTTATTAGACAATGATCCCGTAGTTGTACCAGCTCTACAATTCAGTGGGGGGGAACCTACTGTTCGTGATGATTTGCCAGAATTAGTTAAAATGGCGAAGGATATGGGTATTATTCATCTCGAAATAAATACTAACGGAATAAAGCTAGCTGAAAGCGTTGATTACTGTCGGGAGCTACTAAATGCGGGTACAGCTACGATATATTTACAATTCGATGGAGTAAGCCCCAGGCCATATATTGAGGCTCGTGGATCCAATTTACTACCTATTAAATTAAGGGCAATTGAAAATCTTAGAAAAGCAGGATTTACAAGCATTTGTCTCGTACCAACTCTCGTTAAAGGCGTGAATGATGATCAAATTGGTGATATAGTAAAATTCGCTATAAAAAATAAAGATGTCATAAGAGCAGTAAACTTTCAACCAGTATCAATAACCGGTAGAATATCCAAGGAAAAAAGGGAAAAAATGCGAATAACAATACCAGAAATGATGAGAAAATTAGAAGAACAATCTGACGGACTAGTCAAGGAAAACGATTGGTTCCCTGTTCCAGTAGTACAACCTATCTCTGAATTTCTTAGTTGGATACAAAATGAAGATTATGTTGATTTTTGTGCTCACCCTCATTGTGGAATGGGGACATACTTGGTAATCGATGAAGACGACGTAATACCCATAACAGACTATCTAAATGTGGATAAGACTGTAAACGCCTTCAAGCAAGCATTATTACAAAGAGAAAATGGTAATGAACTAACTGCGAAACTCGAAGCAGCAAAAGGGGTAATCAGTAATATAAAATTCAAACTCTTTAAAAGATATATGAATGATTTAATCAAATACGGTAACTATAAGAGCTTGGACCGTTTGCATGGACGATTAATAATGCTGGGTAGTATGCATTTTATGGACCCTTATAACTTCGATTTAGAACGTGTCCAACGCTGTGTAATACATTACGCAACGCCAGATGGAAGAATTATTCCTTTCTGTTCCATGAATAATTTCCATAGGACCAAAATTGAGAAAAAATTTGCTGAACAAATAACTGATAAAAACATCACTCCTTTATACGATGTAAACGCTTTAATTAATAAGATTCTAGCTGAAGAAAAGACTCGACCATACTCTCAGGTTATTAACTTATTACAAACAATTCCCTCAAAAGATATTGATTAAAAAACTATTCTATGAGGGGGTTTTAGACTCAAAAAGATAGGGGTAAATGTGCGAAAGATCGTTAGTCAGGACTTAAAACTCCCTAGTTTTATTGAAGTATTCGAATTATTTTTATCTATTTCCAAAATTTAAATCTTTAAAAAAATCTCCTTTTTCTTAAAAAAATTATTAACTCATTGTTCGGACTTGTTTGAGGATAAGGTATAATAAAAAAAGAAACCCTTCGATTTTTACCCCCCGTTAATCCTTTTTAGAAAAATATGAACGTCTTTATGGCATAATTTGTGAAAAAACATCAGTTTTTAATATGGTTAAATTTTATGGCTAAGTCGGTTTTGCTTTTTTATAACTAATTGGAATATTGAAAATAAAAAGATAAAAATTCAGAATATATCAACTCAGTTATTAACACATACGTGTAAATCGTTTAACTATTTGTTTTAGGCCTTATAGATAATATACCTTCAAAACTATGGAGGTAAATCATATCCATGTATTTAACCTACTCTCGATAAGTCGTAAGGGGGGATTAGGTGCGTTTTTCTGCCAGCTTCATGCCTTCATATGTTAGATTTATTTCCAGTGTTTTATTAGGTCTGAACCCTATAATTTGAAGGATTTTTTCTAAGTTTCCAACATTAGGAACTTTTACTTCAAATAACTGTTCAATAGAATATGTATTGAATTTTTCAATTTCTTCTATAAGCACTTCATGTCTTACAGAAATTTCTTTACTAATTTGATATGAGTTAGCGCATTTTTTCTTGGTTTTGAAAAGAAAAGTAAGAACTTTAGATACAATATAATATGTATGAATTATACCTATATCCAACTTGTTCAAATTAGTAAAGTTAGGTATATTCGATTTTTCGCTATTTTCCAGATCAAAAACATAGGGAAATTTATCTATGAATATTACTACCTTTTTAGTAATCTCTTGCCCATATTTAGAAGCTTTCCATAAATCAAAGGTGTATCGACCGTTATATTCCATAGTTGTAGGCTTACCTCGTTCATCTTCTTTTGTAACAAATTTGGCTTCCTGAAGGCTAGTTAACCAATTATTTATTTCCTTTTTACTCAATTTTAAATCAAATTTTTTTATCTTATCCTGGATATCTAATGTAGTCATATGAGACTTGTCTGAGTCAAGCAAAACTTTGAAAATTGTTCTAGCGTTTTTACTCCAGAGAGGTCTTATAGTGTCATCAAATAATTTGTCCATTTCTTCTTTTTTTAGATATTTTAATTCATTAGTCATGATAGATCTACCCCTAATCAATATTCATTTTTTTTCTGAATATTAACTTTTTGTTTTTTAACCATATTTTTTTAAATTATCAAGAAAAGAATTTATCCAGTGTTGAAAATATTAGAAATAGGTGAAAAATGTGGAAAGATACAAAGTTTTGGTAACTAGAAAATTTTTCGATGAAGCGATTGAGATAATTGAACAAGTGGCAGATGTTGAAATATTTGAGAGTGAAAACGATCCAATACCGAGAGATCTTCTTTTAGAAAAAGTAGTAAAAGTTGATGGTTTACTATCAATGTTAACTGATAGAATAGATTCTGAACTATTAGAGAAGGCTAAGAACTTAAAAGTTGTTAGTAATTACGCTGTTGGATATAACAATATTGATGTTGAGGCTGCTACAGATAGACGTGTTTTAGTAACAAATACTCCTGGGGTTTTGACAGATAGTACTGCAGATTGTGCATTTATGCACATGATATCTATTTCAAGGAGGTTAGTTGAAGTTGATAAGTTTATCAGAAATGGTGAATGGAAAAAAGCATGGGGTCCAAAGATGCTACTTGGTTCTGAAATTACTGGAAAGACGTTAGGTATAGTTGGTTTAGGGCGTATCGGATCTGCTCTTGTTCCTCGAGCTAAGGGTTTCAGGATGAAGATCATTTATACTGATGAAGGTCCTGCTCCCGAGAAAGAAGAAGAATTTGGTATAGAATTTAGAGAACTTGATGTTCTTCTGAGAGAGGCAGACTACGTTAGCCTCCATGTTCCATTGACTGAGGATACTGAGCACTTAATTGATAAAAGAGAACTCGAATTGATGAAAAAATCAGCTTTTTTGATTAATACATCTCGAGGTCCAGTGGTGAACGAGGAAGCCTTGTATGAGGCCCTTAAGAATAAGACTATTGCAGGTGCTGGAATCGATGTATTCAAAGAAGAACCTACGCATCTAGATAACCCTCTCTTAGAACTTGATAATATTATTGTGACGCCTCATATAGGCAGTGCAACGCACGAGACACGTCTGGCAATGGCAGTCAAAGCAGCAACTAACTTAACAGCTGCACTAAAAGGAGAAAGACCACCTGATCTGTTGAACCCTGAGGTTTTATAGATTTTGACAAGGGATCTTTTGGTCATTTACCCCTACCTTTTTGACTCTAAAATACTTTCTTAGAAAAAGGTTCTCTTTAAACGATCAGAAATTTATTAAATATTTAATATTTAAAATACATTAAAGGCGTTTTGTCTCAGAATTCTGAGACAAAAAATCTAAAATTCGCCTTGCTTATGCTTCTCTTTGAGCACCATGAGCATGTCCTTGACCATTGATTGTAGATCATATCTAGGTTTCCATCCCCACTCTTCTCGAGCAGCTGTATCATCTATGGTTTTGGGCCAGCTATCTGCTATTTTTTGCCGTTCATCTGGTTCATAGCTTATCTTGAACTCAGGCATATGTTTCTTTATTTCAGATGCTAAGTCTTTGGGAGAAAAACTAAACGCAGCGAGGTTGAAATCAGAGTGGTGCTTGAGATTTTCAATGGGGGCTTGCATTAGATCAATAGTAGCTTTGATACAATCTGGCATATACATCATGGGTAGAGTTGAATCAGATTTAAGGAAACAAGTGTATTCCTTATTTTTTATTGCTTCATAGAAGATTTCCACTGCGTAATCCGTGGTGCCCCCACCCGGCAAGGTCTTGTTACTGATTATTCCTGGATATCTTACACCTCGAACATCTAATCCAAAACGCTTGAAATAGTAATCACATAAGAGCTCCCCTGCAACCTTCGTAACTCCATACATAGTCCTAGGATGTAGGACTGTCTCCTGTGGAGTATTTTCTCTTGGAGTTTCAGGACCAAATACTGCTATGCTGCTCGGACAGAAGACCTGCTTCATTTCGTATTCTCTAGCAATCTCGAGTACATTGTATGTTCCATTCATGTTTACGTCCCAAGCTAGCAATGGATTCTCTTCCCCTTTTGCTGAAAGAATTGCCGCCATATGATATATAGTGTCGATGTTGTATTTTCTTACAGAGTCTTCTACTGATTTCTTCTTTGTAACATCCAACTCATCAGTTGGGCCTTCCTTTAAATCTTCGCTCGGTGGTCTTTTATGTACTCCTACAATTACGTTATCAGTACCATATATTTTTCTTAACTCCGGTACCAGTTCAGAGCCGATTTGACCTGTGGCTCCTGTAACCAAAATCCTTGGATCAGACATATTTAACGAGATAAATTTCGAGTATAAGCTTTTAAAAACTCTTATAGGCACAAAATCGATTCAAAGAACGGGAAGTAATTTGAGAGATCCAACCTCCTTTTTGGCCAAAGAATACAAAGAATTAGTGGAAAAAGACCTTGACTGGAAGCTCAAGGAGCTAGAAGGCCCTAGTAAAACTAAGACAACTGTTGAAGGTAAAGAAGTAATCCTACTTAATAGCAACAACTATCTGAGCCTTGCTACCCATCCCAAGCTTAAGAAGGTGGCACTTGATGCAATCAGAAAGTATGGAGTTGGCTCAGGTGCAGTCCGACCAATATCTGGAACCATGGACGTCCACATAGAGCTAGAGAAGCGCCTAGCAAACTTCAAGGACGCCGAAGCGTCCCTGACTTATCCAACAGGATTTATGGCTAACTCTGGGCTGATCCCTCAACTTGTTGGAGAGGGTGACATCATTGTAAGTGATGAGTTGAATCATGGGAGTATAATAGATGGTGTAAGATTAACAAAAGCAGATCGAGCTATTTACAAACATAATGATACCGATGATCTAGCCAAAGTTCTCGAAGAAGCAGAAAAACACGATCCTGCGTATAGAAGGATCCTCATAATAACTGATGGAGTTTTCAGTATGGATGGAGATGTAGCTCCTCTTGATAACATTGTTTCGGTTGGGAAAGAACATGGAGCAATGATATATGTCGACGACGCCCACGGGGAGGGGGTTCTCGGAGAGGGTGGCAGGGGGATCGTAAGCCACTTTGGTCTTACCCATAACGATGTACATGTAGAGATGGGTACCTTTAGTAAAGCCTATGGTACAATAGGAGGGCATATCTCTGGTTCTGAAATGTTGATCAAGTTTGCCTGGAACAGAAGCAGAACCTGGTTATTAAGCAGCAGTCATCCCCCTGCGATTGCTGCCGCAACTATCGCTGCTATTGATGTATTAGAAAATGAACCTGAACATGTCAAAAATCTATGGAAGAATACAAATTATTTCAAGAAAGCAGTTCAAGACCTTGGATTCGATACAGGAAATAGTGAAACACCGATAATCCCAATTATAGTTGGTGAGCCGGGTAAGGCAAAAACCCTCGCAGATAGACTTTACGAGGAGGGAATATTTGTGACTCCTATAGTATTTCCGATGGTTGCTCGTGAATTATCAAGGATCAGAGTTCAAATGAACTCTAAACTAACCATGGATATATTGGATAAAGTTATAACTCAGCTAGAGAAAATCGGTAAAAATTTGGATATTATCTAGGGATTAAAGAAGGCTGTCAAGGGTTTACCTTTTTTTTCCTTCAATACTTCAGCACATACTTGTGGTGATAATTCTTTGAACTCATATCCATATTTATGAAGTAGTTTCAGAGCATTATCAGCAATATCAGGAGCAACAATAATAGCTCTCACCATTCTATTCTCATCTAAATCTATTACTTCCATATACTTCTTCAGTTGTTCCACCGAATCTTTGGTTGCCTTCACTCTCTTAATTTCAATAACCACCAGATTCCCTTTATAGTCATTTCCTAAGATATCAATGAACCCGGGATCAATGGAGAGTTCCTTGGTTATAGGTCGAAATCCTACCTCTAGGAGTTCAGGTTTATACCATATTGCCTCCTGCATGTCGCTTTCCGTGGCCCACATCGTGAATTCTCCTGTATCTACAAGATCAAGCACAGCAAGCATGAGAATATTAGTGAACTTTATCTCCATACTTTCTCTTTCTTTTCTTCTGTAAATTCTAATGCTGAGGCTCTCTTTATTCAATTTCGTCTTGAAGATCGAACCAGGTGGCTGCCAGTTTACAGGGGAATATTCTCTAGGTCTGTGAACAAGAGCTGCTCCATCAGATTTTATAAAAACAACTCTTTCCCCAGATTGGAGAAAGGAACTCGCTCTTCCCTCATATTCAACTGTGCACTCTCCTGCTATTACTACTGTTTTGTGTCTGGATATCCCAGATTTAATTACCTTAAATGCTTTCTTAAGATCAGGGTTCTCTAGAACCCGTCGGTTTATTGGAGGTTCCATTTGGATTTAGCCTATACTTGTGACAATATTAGTCCAAGCAGCATTCATCTTTGCGTCATATACAAGCAAATGCTCCATAGCATTTCCTAGAAGAAAGGTGTTATGTCCTGGATACAATCGATCAGGTTCATGTTTAATAAGTTTCTTGATTGATGACTTCCAATCAGGCAGATTAAATCCTGGACCATTTATATATCCAAGTCTTCCATTAGCGCCCGCGATGTCTCCACAGAAAATACTTATTTTTCCTTCATCCACCATCTTAAAGGAAATACATCCAGGAGTATGTCCAGGACTATGAATTACTTCTAATTCTATATCGCCAATTTCTTGGATATCTCCC
This sequence comes from uncultured Candidatus Bathyarchaeia archaeon, assembly GCA_964559475.1. Classification (GTDB taxonomy): domain Archaea; phylum Thermoproteota; class Bathyarchaeia; order TCS64; family TCS64; genus RBG-16-57-9. The sequence continues at coordinate 7,642 of CAZLHX010000064.1, forward strand.
TCATCTAGAGTGATATCGACTGAGGTTGGTTTAAACTCTAATCCTCTTTCGAGTGCCATATCATATAGACTTAACTCATCTAAAGTTTCTATACTGTTTTTATCAGGGTTGCTTGATGCAATTTTACATCCGGTGGCATTTTTAATATCATAGTTCCCTCCTATGTGGTCGAAATGCGAATGGGTATTAAATGAAATGGATATTTTTTTCGGATCTAGTCCCATTGATCTAACATTTTTAAGAATATCCTTGGCACCATTTCCTCCTCCAGTATCGATCAACGCCATCTCAGATCCCCCATCTAACAGATATACATTACAATCTCCGGTAGGTGAGATTCCAAATCCTGAACCTCCAACAAGGTAAACTTTTTCTGTTATCTTCATCGTAATTTCTACTCTCCCTATGTTATTAATTGATTCGCAAATTAGTAGATAAGTAATAAAAAATTTGTTTTTACTTCTCTTCAATTAATGCTTGGAATCGAGCCTCCATGTCAGGGTAAAACTTTGCATTAAATTCTTCTAATCTTTCAGGATGTGTGAGTTTGATGTGAAACCTTATACCCCCTGGACTTGCAGATACTCGGTCACAGTATGGACAAGTAAATTTCCTCGAGTTTTCTGTCAAGAGGTACTCACTTGTAAAATTAAATAACATATTAGATATATAGTTTTTAGTACTAACTACCA
>CAZLHX010000064.1:8433-16830 GCA_964559475.1 uncultured Candidatus Bathyarchaeia archaeon
TAACTACCATTATTCAAATGTGTATTAAATTGTCCTCAAAAGAAAAAATTACTTGGATAACATGTCCAGAATGTGGTTCGAAGTTAGGTATTGTGTTTTCTGTAGGAAAAACTGCAAAAGTTGTACAGGAAGAGAGTTCAATGTGGCCGCCAGAGAAGGAAGAAGGAATACGTGAGAAATTAGAGGATGCTGACGTTGATCTTTCTTTAGTTGAAGTTGAAGAAACAGAAGAAAAAATTATTGTAACTCCAATTGAGTTTCTAGGAGATAGATGGTCTCCAGTTAATGATGCAATTAGAGATTTAGGTGGAATATGGGTTAGAGCTGGAAGAGAAAGCCACTGGGAGATCCCTATAGAAGAAATTTAGACTGCGTTTTTTAAAATATCTTCCGCTACTTCTTTAGACCATTTGCCTGTTCCTTTAATTTTTAAAATTTTTTCAAGATATTCAGTCCACGATAAGTTCAATGCTTTTCTCCAGTAAATATACGCTGTTTCAATATTCCTGTAGGATAGTTGATGATGTTCACAGTACACTGAATTATCTACTCTTCCTTTACCACAAATTTTGCATTTTTTCATTTTCTATCTCTCCTTCTTTTTGGGACAATCGTTATTTATACAAAGCATCCAAGGTTTGTTTTTAAAATAAATTTTTATTATAGGTGCACCACATACTGCACATGATTCTCCTGTAGGGTGAATTTTTTTCTCTTGGGGTAATCCGTATGTTTGATCACATTTTCCCTTTTTATAATTATTACAACTAGCAAATATTTTTCCAGTTCTTGGATTGTTTACCATAAATATTTTTCCTTTATCACATGAAGGGCATTGACCTAGATTTTTCTCCTTTTCTTCTATATCAATAATAGTTTTTGCGATTTTTGCTCCAATTTCTTCTTTATTAAATTTGAAAGTTTTCAGTATCGGTTTTAATTCTTCTTTTGTTTCTTTAATAACTTTTTCCGAATTTAATTTTCCGAGTTGAATTTTTTCAAGTTTATCTTCAAGGACTCTAGTCATCTGAACTGATATAATATCTTTACAAAACTGTTCTAAGGTTTCAGTTATAACAAACCCTAGTTTTGATAATTTAATGGAATTTCCCTTAATGTAATCTCGTTTATATAAGGTGTCAATTATATTTGTTCTAGTAGCTTTTGTTCCAATATTTTGATTTTCCATATACCGTATAAGACTGCTTTCATTGTATCTTTTAGGTGGGTTTGTATAATTTCTCCTTGTTCGAAGAATCGTGATGGGTATATTCATATTCTTTTCTATTTTTGGGAGAATTTTTTCTTTGATTTTGATGTAAGGTTCATAGAACTCCATCCATCCCAGGTTTATAGTCTCATTGCCTTTCAGATAAAACCGAAAACCCTCTACATTAATTTCTACCAGAGTCCTTGAGATTTCAGCTGGGTTAGAAATTGATGATAAAAATCTTTTAACAATAATATCATAGATTTTTTGATAATTTCCTTTAATTCTTTTTGGGGTTTCTCCTGTTGGATGTATAGCTGGGTGTGCGGGGTCTTTTTTTAATCCTTGTCTGGGTATTAATTTATCCATTTTTTGTAGTTTATTTACTTTTTCGGAGTATGACTTGTTCTTGCTTAGTTTATCTAAAATTTCCTTGATGTTAATTGTCTCTGGTATTTGCTGGCTATTTGTTCGTGGATAACTAATGTAGGCTGAAAGATATAGATTCTCTGCTATTGATAATGTCTCTTTTGGATTTATTTTAAAATATTTGAATGTTTCCCTTTGGAGATCACTTAAATTAAATGGATAAGGTGGTAATGATTTTTCAGTGATTCTCTCAATATTTATGACTTTACCTATCTTGCCACGACATTTTTTTGCTAAATTTCTTGCTTCTAATTCTCTCTCTAACCTTGTTTTTTCATATTCTAGAGAATATTTCTCATTATCAATTTTTGTTTCTGCGAATATTTTCCAATAAGGGAGTGGTATAAAAGATTGGATTTCTTTTTCCTTATCTTTTATAAAACTTAGAGTCGGTCCTTGTACTCTTCCTACACTTAATGTTTTGTGAAACCCTAAAATATTTCGAACAGATCTCGTCAATGCTCTACTTAGGTTTATTCCATATAACCAATCTACTTCATGTCGAGTTTTACCCGCTTGAATTTCAGGGTAATCGAGTTTATTATTCAGGCTATCCCATGAATTCTTTAATTCTTGTTTTGTTAAAGTACTATAGCGCATTCGCTTTGATTTAATTAGACTGCTTTTTCCAACTGCGTAACGTAAGATATTATATGCTATTAGACTACCTTCTAAGTCGTAATCACAGGCGCTTACAAAATTGTCGATATCGTCTGCTAAACTTTTTATTGTATCTATATATAATTTTGCCTTTTTTCTTGATTTATCAACTAGATGTATTGGTACCCACTCGTACTCAAATACTGGATAATTCCATCCTTTTCCTCTTTGGGATATAGTATAAAGATGTCCAATTGCTGAGACGATTAATAATGCATTTCCATTGCGATTTGCACAGTAATAGCTAACATTATTTTTCTGCATAGTCTTTGGTTGGTTGTTATCATCTAGGGCATCGGCTATTCTTTTTGCTGAACTTGGTTTTTCAGTTATTACTAGTATTTTTTTTGACAATTCAACTAATTTCTAGTTAATCGGTCCAATAATTCTTTGGGTAACAGTATTAGTTATTAATAGTCTAAAATATTGTAACTTTTTTTTATAATATTTTTTATAGGGAAGTTTAACTGAGAGGTAAGTTTAATCAATATCGAATTAATATTGTTATGAGTTTGGGGTTATGCAACCATTTACTGCCGTTTTTACTGAAGACAGAGTCGTTGTCCCATCTCGAAGCGAGGCTGATAGTTTATTCAATGATGGATACGGATACTGGGGTGAGGATAATATATTACATCTTGATAAATCTGAAATTTTGTATAATGTTGAAAGACAAAAAATAGTAGTGGTTGATGAAAAGGACAATAAAAAATTAAGTTTCAAAGATTTACTCATTTTTTATAATGGTAAAGATACTGAAACTTGGGATCATTTCATTATTTTTAAAGATCTTAGAACTAGAGGATTCGTTATCAAAAAAGAACCTTATAATAAAGAATTTGTAGTATGGGAGCGAGGAATGTATGGTACAAATCCTCCCGATTATAGAATTATAATTATATCAGAAGGGTCACCAAGAAAACTGGATGAATTTTATGATATTATAAAAAAATCAGAAGAAAAATCAATGGAAACAAAACTGGCTGTGATTGATAGAAGGGGAGAAATTGTGTATTATTCTATGTCTGAAGCATTTACTTGGCTTTCTCAAGAAAGCTAATTATTTTATTTATTTTTACAAGTCCCTGGTCACCGGTCTTCATATTTCTGATCGTTACAGAATCTTCTTCGAGTTCTTTAGGTCCAATGATTATTACGTAGGAAATGTCTTTTTTGTCAGCATATTCAAACTGTTTACTAAGACTTCTACCCATCATATCTGTAAGTGCGGAATGACCTGAATTTCTAATCATCTGAGTTATCTCTATCGTCTTCAATATTACTTTATCATTTACTGGAGCTACATATACCTCATTTCCTAATCTGAGGTTGTTAAATACCCCTTTTTTGTCAAGTATTGGTGTTAATCTATCTATACCAAATGAGACCCCTGTACTCGGAGTTGCTTCACCTCCGAAAACTTCAACGAGGTCATCGTATCTACCACCACCAGCTATGCTACCATAATCTTCGTATCCTCTGGCAAGAACTTCGAAAACTGGCCCTGTATAGTAATCAAGTCCTCTAGCTAAAGCTAAGTCAATTATTATATATTCAGAAAATCCAAAGCCTTTGGAATATTCAAAAAGAGCTAACAAGGCATTACAACCCTCAATACCAAGAGAATAATTGTTTAGCATCTCTCTAGTTGTTTTCAGAACTTCCTCAGGTTTTCCTTTTACGCTGATTAGATCTAGAAGTTTAATGCTACTCTCAAGATCTGGAGAGATTCCCTCTAGTTCCTCAATTACGCCTTCTCTCCCAATCTTGGTTAATTTATCAACCGCTCTAAATGCATCCAAAGTCTTATTTTCTGGGATGCCGGCTAATTCAACAATTGATTTTAGGATACGTCGATCATTTAGATTTATTGTGAAACTCTCAAACCCTAGTTTAGCGAGGGCACCCACTGCTGCTGAGAGTACTTCTGCATCTGCTATGCTATTCTTGACACCAAAGACGTCAACATCTGCTTGCCAGAATTCTCTAAATCTAGTCTCAGATGGGCGTTCGTATCTCCATACTGGTCCAATTATGTATCTTTTGAAGGGAAATACCAGTTCTCTATGTGAAGCCACCACTCTTGCAGTGCTTGCTGTATGCTCAAATCTGAGTGCAATTTCTCTATCAGATTTATCTTTGAATGCATAAATTTGGTTTATTATATCCTCTCCACTCTTGATTGTGAGCATATCCAGTTCCTCGAAAGCTGGAGTACCTAGTGGCTCATATCCATATGATTCAAAGACTTCTCTTACTTGTTCTATTACCCAGTTTCTTTTCAGTTGATCTTCTGGGAGAAAATCTCTTGTTCCTCGTGGTGGCTGAAACATGAGCAACTAAAACACCTGAGGATTTATGAAAATATTGTTATTTTGATAGAGTTGTCTCTACTCGTTCAGTGCCTCTTCCAGGGTTTTTTCTTTTTAACTTTATTCTACCAATTTCTTTAGTATTTTTTACGTGAGTACCAGCACATAACATTTCAACAGGTCCACATTTCCAGTGTCTTATTCCTTCTTTATCTTCTTTTATTGTAATTTCATGTCCTGCAAGGAGAAATTCATTTGTTTCTTTTTCAACCTTCTTTAATTTTGAGTTTTCAAGTCTTCCCTCATACTCATAATCTGCTCTATCTTTTTTTTCATCCACGTAGCTTCCGCTTCTAGATAGAACTCCAAAGGTTTTCCATAGGAAATGCTCCATAATATGGCTGGCTGTATGTAATTTCATTATATTGTATCTTCGTTCCCAGTTAATTTTTCCTTCTATAATATCTCCTTTACTAAATGTCGGTTGGTTTTCCAAGACGTGAATTATATCATCATTATTTATTTCTGTATTAATGACTCTTGAGTCTCCCAGTATTCCTATATCTCCAGACTGGCCTCCAGATTCTGGAAAAAAGGCGGTTCTATTGAGAATTACTTTATTGTCTTTAATCTCAATAACTTTTGCTGTAAACTTTCTAAGATAATGGTCACTGTTATATAATTTATTTGTGGCAGCCATGAAGGAAAGTGTGAGATTATTAATAAAAAATATTGCTAGCCAAATGCACCACGGAGGAAGGGGTATAGATCTTCTACCTGTTCTTGCACCATAGTCTGATAATACTGATACAGTATGCTCACGGCTAAAAGTACTCCCATACCAGAACCGAATACTCCAAAGAATTCACTGAATGCAGCTAAAGCACCTATCAACATTCCACCGATAACGGTTATTGTTGGTATATAGCGGTTTAGAAGCTTCTCTAATGGCTTTCGGCTTCTTCTAAATCCTGATACCTGCATCCCTGATTGGAGCAGTTGATCTGCCATCTGATCTGCGCCTAGTCCACCGATTTCTAGCCATGTAATGCTGAAAATTACACAGAAGCTGACTACGATCAGAAGGTAAATGATCGCCTTCACTGGATCTGCGATTACTCCACTTAAGCTTCCTGGTGACGAAACATAATATGGCAATCCTCCTATCGGTCTGAGTCCTTGGGAGGTTTGATTGTACATTCCGAACATATTTAGAAGAAAGCTCCCATTGTCTTGGTTCCATCTGGTCCAGATAAACTGTCCAATTAGTTGGATATTTGCGAACATTGCGTATGCCAGGATTACTGGTATGTTGCTTACATAGAGGAGTTTGATCGGCATTCGGCTTCTATAGCCCCGAAAGCTGCTATGACTAATTGGAATCTCAACACGCATTCCCTCAACATATACAACGAAGGCAAAGACTGCTAAGGTTGTGAAGAATCCAATCATATCAGGATTACCCTGTCTATAAAACCAACTGGTTAGAGCTTCTCCCCTAAAAATTGATTGTAGGAATGCGATTATTGCACCGTATGCTTTTCCATCACCTACTGTAGCAAAGCTAAATGACATCCACCATATATTCTGAGTAATTCCTGCAACTATGAATAGACTTATCCCACTTCCTATACCCCAGCCTTTTTGGACTAATTCGTCAAGCATCATAATGACCAGTCCAGCAGCTAAGAGCTGAGTAAATAGCAATATTGCGGTGGTTGTTGTAACGTTTCCAAATGCTCCGCTTATAATATAGAGGCTGGCTTGAACAATAACCATTATGAAAGAGAATACTTTGCTAGCGGTTGTGAACAGCCCCCTGTCTTCAGGATTTGATCGATCAAATTCAATTAGTTCTGATCCTGCTAAAAGTTGTATTATTAGCCCAGCTGTTACTATTGGTCCAATTCCTAGTTCCATCAGGGTGCCATGATTTGAGGCAAATATTATTCTTAGAGTTGCTAGAGGATCTCCCGCGCTTGTCTGTACACCGTATAATGGTGTTTCTGACATTACAAGATAAATTATTAGAGCAGCGATAGTCCACATCATTCTTGATTGGAAAGGTACTTTTTTTTGCGGTGCTCTAACTTCAGGTATTAGTGGTGAAATGGGTTTGAACAAGTCTAAGAAACGAACCATGGGTAATCCTCTATTCTTCTATGATGGACCCGCCGGCTTCTTCTATTTTCTCACGGGCACTTGTTGAGATATTATCAACTTTGATGTTTAATGGTACAGTGATGTTACCTCTGCCAAGAAGCTTATCAATACCCAACTCAGATAGGTCTAGTTCCTTAAAGTTTGAAAGATCATAATTTCCATGTGTCTTTCTTGCCAGATGTTCAAGTTCGCCTACATTGATAATTTCTGGCTCAGGCTCTAGAGAAGATGGAGGCTTAAATCCGATGTCCCGGAACCTGTTACGATCATATTTTACTGTTCTTATCCAGAAATGCTTCCTTCCTCCAGCCTTACCTTTGCCTCCTCGTCCACCAGATTTCCTGTGCTGACCTACTTGTCCCCAGCCGCAGTATCTACTACCGCGCTGTTTTCTGCTTTTACGTTTTTTTGTTGGCATTGCTAACACATCCTCTTTGCTAGTTCGTTAATATTTTCTCCCCTATACCCTAGTTCTCCCTTATTTCTATAGGATCTTTTAACAGATGCTTTGAATCCTTTTCTTGGTGGGTGTAACCTGAAAAATGGTTTTATCCCTTCAACTTTATTTATATCAACCTCACAGTTATGTAAGGCATTGGCAAATTCCTCAAAGCTGTTGTATCCCAGAGTATTCAAATGTTCTTCTGTAAGTTTTTTTCCACCTGGAATTTCACCTCTTTTTTCAAGAAGTAGTTTGATGGTTTCTGGGTTTGTTTCCCCCCAGGTAATATAATCCTTGACTTTTTGTAGCATTCCTTGATAGTCAGATCTATCATCTAATATTGTGGCGTAGTTATTTCTTTCAATTCTTAGCATTCGGAGTGTATCTTTGAGCCTGCCTGTTATATTTAATGTACCCCTAATTCTTATGGCTAATAGACTTTTTTTCTCCATTTTACATCGACCAATCCTGGGGAGTCATTATGCTCATAGTGTTCTTTAGAGCATCAAAAGTTGCTAGAGCAAAACTATTAGTTGTTGTAGTCTGTCCTATACTTTTACTCCAGCAATCTTGGATTCCAGCTAATGTAAGAACCTGCTTTGCAGTGTCTCCCGCCACAAGTCCTAATCCTTGGGGACCAGGCATCAGGGTAACAGTAACACTTCCTGCTTTTCCGTCAACTTTGAAAGGTAGTGAGTGTCTTTCCCCGCAGTCGCATTCCCAGCTTCCGCATCCAGTTCTAACTGGATGAATGTTTAGTTTTGCTAATCTTATTCCTTTTTCTATTGCGTTTCTGACTCGTTGTGCTTTACCAATACCCACTCCTATTAATCCGTTTTCGTTACCTACAGCTACCAGTGCGGTGAATCTGCTACTCTCACCTGCATCCGTCTGTTTCTGAACCAAGTTGATATCGATTACATCATCTCTTAGATTTGGGACAAGTACATCTACGATTTCCACTTCTCTAATTTTTTCGCCTTCTTGAAATATTTCGTATATTGATGTAATTTGTCCATCAAATACCTTCTTACCTAAGCTTGTTTTTGGTGTCCAAGTCTCAAGGGGATCTTGTCTTCTTCTACTCAACGCTATTCTCCTCTATTTTTGATTTGACCTCATCGAAGTGTTCTGGGAGAGACTCTGGTCTCAATCCGCGTCGAAGATAGAATGAGAACCTT
>CAZLHX010000065.1:0-16764 GCA_964559475.1 uncultured Candidatus Bathyarchaeia archaeon
CAGCCCAGCTTACACTCCATTTTGGAGTTTTACTGACTTTAGGAGAGTTTTTAAATATACTTTATAGATCTTTTATATAACTCTGATAGTTTTTATTTCCTGCTGAAAACCATCAGCAAATATCAAATTTTTAGTTCAATAATTTCTTGATTTCATTGGATTGAAGAGTCTTTTCAATTAATCTCATTTTATAGTCTATCTTGCAGTAAATGAAATTTGATATCGTTTCTTTAGTTAGCCAGTTCAATTTTGTGATGACATCAATCATTTTTTTATTTTTAAACACTATATCGCTCATCTTGCGGAGCCTTAGAGAATTATTTAGAACTGTTCCAATTTGTTTCTTCCATTCTTTATCGAAGTCTGATAATGGCACTTCATCATTTTGGTGTGCTGCTGTTATTTCACCCGCTATCTTTCCAACAATCATGGCGGGAGGGATTCCTCCTCCCACCGTTGGTATTGTGTGCCCTCCTGAATCACCTGCCACGATAACATTTTCATTGGATGTTACTGCTAATGGTCCACCCACAGGGATGTTGCCAGCTTTTACTGCTGTTGCACTCGCTTTTGTTAGCTTTTTTGAGGTTAAAGGATGTTTGTAGATAATTTTTTTCTGATAGTCTCTTATACTTGTTCCTCTCTTCATAAATGGTGTTCTGGCTCCTGTTCCAACATTTGCTATATCCTCACCTTTAGGTATTATCCATGCATAAGTGCCGGGTGCAACATCTTCACCTAAATACATATCAACGTATTCTGGATCATGATCAACTCCAACCATTTCATATTGATATCCAATGGCGTAATCGTATGGGTCTCTGGAAACAGGAAAACCTGCTTCTCTTGCTATTAATGAATATGTGCCATCTGCTCCGACTACCATATCAGCCTTTATTTGATGGATTTTCCCACCTCTTCTAACCGTAACCCCTTCATCAAGTAGCTTAATTACATGAGTGAATGGCGATATTTTCGCACCAGCACGAGCAGCTTCATTAGCCAAATGTTTATCAAATAATTTTCTCTCAACAACAACCCCCTTAAAAGGAACAAGGAACTCTTTTTCATTAGGAAAAACAAAATTCACGTATTTTGTCTTATTAACGATAAACTTGGATGGCGGATCAAAAAGTGATTTTAAATCTTCTACCTCAGGTGACAATTTCTCCATTTCTTTCAATGATGGAAGGTATTCTCCACACTTATCTGGTACACCAATTTCTAACTCTCGATCAATTAATAATACATCTAATCCATTTTTAGCCGCTGTCATAGCACACGTGGATCCTGCAGGTCCTGCTCCGACAACCACTAGGTCAAATCTTTGGTTTTCTAAATTTAACATAACTAATTCTCTTGGAGTTTAATTTATAGTTATTTGATTTAGCTGATCTGATCCTATGTTCATAATAAAATTAGAGCTATATTCATCTAAAAGTCTTTGAAGGTAGTTTTTTGCTTCTGAATCTGGATACTTATCTAGAATTATTCTAGCTTTTTTGGAATATTCCTCCATCTTAAGAATTGCTTTATCTAATGCTCCTGAATTTAAATATATTTTATAGAGTTCTTCTAAATCTAGCTCTTCATCACCTTTATAAATTGATAGAAGCTTACTTCGATCTTCTTCAATTATCTTACTAGATTCTAAGGCATAGATCAAAACTAAACTAGTGTCTCCGTTAAGTAGATCATTATTTGGTAAAAATTCATCTTGTTTATATGATAAGGAATCAATTATATCATCCCTGATCTGGTAAGCATTACCAAAATATTTTCCAAACTTACTAAAGTTATTTACATCTTCAATTTTACTTGAGACAGATAACGCTCCTAAAGCTCCAGAGGCTTCAAACAGGCTTCCACTTTTTAAATAATTCATTTGTAGATAGACTTCGGCTGGAATTATTTTATGCTTATACTGATTCTGCATAGTGATTCCCTGTATCATTTTCAAACTTGTATTTGCTAGCCATTTTATTATTTCTGGATTATTTGTTTTTGCAGCATATATCAAGCCCATACTTAATAGAGCGTCCCCTGTGAGAACCGCTTTCTTTACCCCAAATTTTGAGTGTAATGATGGTGTTCCTCTCCTATATAGATCCTCATCAATTATGTCGTCATGAACAAGGGTTGCGTTGTGAATAAGTTCTAAGGCTAAAAATACGTTTCTGGTTTTCCTATAGTCTCCTCCTAGAATCTCTGTGCAAAGTATTGTAATCAATGGTCTAAGATGTTTTCCACCACTTTCAATGGAATACTCGGTTGTTGTTTTTAAAATTGGATGAATATTAGATAAATCTAAGTCATTAAGAGCTTCTTTAATGAAATCTTGTTTTTCTCTAGATATCTGTTGTTTTAATTTTTTTACTCTCCTACTCATTAGGGAACTATAGTGTTCTAAAGGCATATGAAATTATTAAAAGGTAACTCTTGAAAAAAGGACGTTTCTATATATATTTATTCTACTTCTTTTTCCCATTTATGGCTATTAGAGCTCCGAAAAAAAATTCCTCTTTAATTATTTTTATGAAATATCTACTTGTTATTTTAATCATGTTTTTATTTGAGGGTAAACGGTCAAATGTCTTATATAGAAGACTCCATGGATTTCGATAACCATAATCCGTGAAAAGACCTGAAATAATTGGAACAAGGTACTTGATATAAATTCTCATGAATTTTTGAATCAGAATATTATCCGGCTTACCGATATCTATTATTAATAAGCTGCCTTTAGAGGTTATTGTGGTATATGATTCAGCCACTGCTTTAGGGATATCAAGTGAGTCTCTTAAAGCATAGGCTGTTGTAACAAGGTTGAAAGATTCATCTCTAAAAGGTAAAGCATCAAATACAGCACGAATATAATTTATATCTAGTTCCTTGTTTTTTCTTCTCGCTTCATCTAGCATAATATTGGAATAATCTAAACAAACTAGTGGGCCTTCATGTTTCTTTAGAATCATTCTGCTGTAGTTCCCAGGTCCAGAGCCTAGCTCAAGGGCGGGACCTTGACTCGGCTGCACTTTTGAGAGACCTTTTAACCTTACTTTGTCATCCTGAAAAAGGCTGATTATGTGGTTTATTTTTTCATAATCCTCTATTATCTTATCGAGTGCTTCCCCCATTTCCTCCCAGACTGACATTATCTAACCTAACTAGCTTATGCCTTATGAACACTTTTTATCAAGTAAAGAATGTGTTAAATAGAATATGTTCAGAACCATACAAAAAAATAGTTATCCACCGAATATAATTATGTTCTGTGGTAAGGGTGGTGTGGGAAAAACCACTTGTGCTTCATCAGTGGCAATTCACTACTCTTCTAAAGGGTATAGAACCTTGTTGATATCTACAGATCCTTCTCCCTCTTTATCGGATATGTTTGAAATGGACGTAAAAGGTAAGGTAACCAAAATTCCCAGATTAGAAAATTTAGACGTCGTTGAACTAGACTATGATCGAATATTAGAGATGTGGAAAGAAACTTTCGGGGAAGAAGTCTATTCGGTTATTTCCTCTTTCCTTCCTGTTGAGAAAGATATAATCGACTATGTCGCTGGCGCACCTGGAATCAGTGAAGAATTTGCGTTAAGTTACGTATATAAATTGTATGTTGGAGGTAGTTATGATATAATTATTTGGGATACTGCCCCCGCTGGAGGAACATTAAGCCTCTTGCACATCCAAGAGACCTTTTATACTCATATGAGAGATGCAGCAAAACTTTACATTCGTCTTAAGGATACATTGAATGCTTTATCTGGTCGTGAAAGACAAGATCCATTAAAAATAATTGGTAAATGGGAGAAACTGGCTAAAGATGTTCTGGACATGATACGAAGTGAAAATACGACTGCTTTTCTCGTAACAATTCCTGAATCCCTTGGCGTAAATCAGACTGAAAGGATCAAAAAAGAACTTGAAAAATTCAATGTTAATGTAGGAGGTATAATAATTAATAACATAATACCTCCCGAAGATACAGCTGCAGATCTGTACGAAAAAAGAAAAAAGGTTAATGAAAAATACATCAAAATTATTGATGAAAAATATCAGAATAAACTTCCGATAAAAAAGCTAAAACTTCAGGAATACGAGGTAAAAGGCATAGATGCTCTGCAAAAGTTTCAGAGCCATTTTTTTTCAGCGTAATCCTACATATTTAAGCAGATACTTTAGTGCTCCCTTAAATCTGATACCTGCAAGTCCCGGCATTTTAAGCTCGTTTTTGGCGATAACAGTCTTATTTTTTGCCTCATTTATTTTTCCCTTTAGATCTCTAAACTTACGTTCACGTTCCTCTTCGATGCTAGTTGAAGAAATTATTTCGTCTATTTTGCGCATAATATCTCGAGACATTACAAGCCCAGAGTTAATTATTTCGCCTCTATTAGCTTCAATAACGTTCATATTCATTTTTAGTTTATTCATTCTTATCATTGCTTCGTAGGTTGTCTCAGCTATCTGGTCTCTTTTCATCCATTTTGTAAAATAGCTCAAATATAGCTTCCAGCTGGGTTGGTATAGGGCTTTCTTATGTTCTCGAAGGGTTTTATATAATTTCGTAAATCCATACTCTCTTGGGTTCTCCCAGATAATACTCCCTGGATCTAGGAAAGGAGCCATTGGAGTGATGAAAGTGAAAATCTTGTTATTTTTTTCCATCTTCTCGTAAAGATGTTTCGAGTAGCTTACGCTTCCCAAAGTTGACTCCGGTGTCTGGCCTGATAAACCTATCATGAAGTAAACATCTACTTTGTCAACCCCATATTCTAATGCATTCTTTACAGTTTCCTCCATCTGAGCCGTGGTGTATGGTTTACCCATTATTTTTCTCACCTCATCATTGTGAGACTCTGGGCTTATCTCGATGGTCCATTTATCTGTACTGTTAGCCAGTTTTTTCATCCAATTATCCGGTACAGCATCAAATAGTTCAAAAGTTATTGTATTATCAAGATCAGCTTTTTTAATGCCTTCTAGAACCTTCTCTGCCCATATATTTCCTCCTTGTCTAAGATCACCGATTAGGAATATTGGTGCCTTAAAATATTCACTTATCACGGTTATTTCTTCAACCAGTTTGTCGTGGGATTTGAAAGCTGTTTTATCTCTATTAAAACTGTTTTTATATGCAAAGTTACTGCCTCCGCATGTGTTACAGTTGTAGTTACATCCTTTACATGTTATAACCGCTGTAAATGGGTAATCCAGGAAGCTTTCATATGGTAAAGTGCTCTCGATGTCTTTGTGTCTGAGTACTAGTTTTACTACCTCACCATAGTCGATCCAAAGATCATCAAGCTCATTGGGTACATAATTCATAGGATTTACTACTTTTCTTTCGTTACTTTTTCTCCATGTTAGATTTTGCACTTTTTCTGGTTCTTTTCCATTTTCGATGTGTTCTATTAATTCCATTAATGGTTTCTCTGTAGTATCTCCACGAAGGATGTAATCTATCTGGGGGAAGTTATCAATAATTTCCTTATGGAAATAGCTGGATGATAAACCGCCTAATATTATTGGAGTTTCTGGATGATATTTTTTTACAATTTTAGCAATATCAAGGCTTCCACTTGCGTGGGCTAACCAGTGTAGGTCAAATCCAAATGTTTTTGCATTTAGTTTTTTTATAAAATTTTCTACATTAAAACGTGGGTTCTTCAGCATTTTCACTGCTAGATTAATTATTCTTGCATGGTACCCGTTTTGCTCCAGATATCCTACTATGCTTACAAATCCAAGAGGATACATCTCAAAAATGGGTGTGGAGGGGATTACATCACTTATGGGTCCATACATTGCAGGGTTTTCTCTAAAATCATAGACGCTAGGCGCATGAAGTAGTAGTAAGTCGATATTAGGCATGTTGTCCATAACTAGTGATGCTATTCTAATAAATGCATGCAGATTCTTTCAAGTTAGAGTCAAAAACGTATTTTTTATAAAAAAAATAGATAATAGAAATTAAATGCTTGATGCTTTGCCTAGAGCTTTAACCACTGTTAAGAGTATCCCTATTCCTTTTTGAGTGTCCTCGTCACCTAAGGCTCTCATAATCTGTAATAAACCCATTTTCGGTGGATTAATGAGAGCTTTATCAAGCTCAGGATCCATCAAAGACCTCTCAAGTATGTCGACAAGATCACTGCTTGATAACCCGTTTAATAGCTTTAGGAGCTGTGAAATCATTCCTGATAGATCTTGGACTGCTTGATCGTTTAAGAAGGTCATAATAAGTCCAAAGGAGTCGATGATCTCAACCATATATTCCATTGTGTGAGGTTCAATCTTCAAGGTTTTATTTTCCATATTATTTTCTGACATTTTAATCACCTACATAATCGCCTTCGCTGTTAGGTCGAAGTAGATATAATAGTACATTCTGTAGATTAGCCAACCCATCTTGCCAGAGCTAAATGACTTTGCTGGGTTTCCATAAGTCCAAGTTACCATGAACGCTTTACCGTCGGTTGTAGGAGTGTAAGATGACTCTACAATTGGGCATCCTTGTTCCCCTTTATAGATTGATTTTACACCGTTACCATGGTAATCATTGATCAAGTTTTGACCTGTTTTCAATGCTTGGAAGTGAGCATTTATACCCATTTTATTCATGGTAATCGGTCCACCATCTCCTATGACGTATACCTCATCATAACTTTCTGAAGGAGATTTATGATACTGGAGTGTGTACTGGTTTGAGGGCAGCCACCCTTTCTCATCACTAATCCCAGAGTCCTGCATAGCCTTAGCTCCCCGGTGCGGTGCTATTGAGATTAGTAGATCGTATTCAACTTCGTCCCCTTTCTCGGAGACTACTCTTTGTTCTTTTGTGTTAATTTCTTTAGTTTTAAAGTTGTATCGCCTATCGATTTCTCTCTCAGCAAATCCGTTAACAACTTTCTCATCATATACGGGGGGTCCAACATTTCCTATGGGCCATAAAAAGGTTATATCGACTCTATCTCTAACGTCACCAGTTCTTACATATTTTAAATAGTCATCTAAAAGAACAGTAAACTTACTAGGCGCTCCTGGACAAGCGATAGGCATCTCAGGAGTTACTATGACAATTTTCCCGTTGTCAAACGTGTCAAGCTTGTCCCTGAGGTCTATTGCACCATCTAGTGTATAGAATGTGTTATAGTCTTCTTTTAATCCTGGAACAACCCCGGGTTCGAGTCTAGCTCCTGTGGCAATTACCAAATAATCGTAAGAGTATTCTTTTCCACTTTTCACCTTTACACTACGGTTATTAAGGTCTACTTTTGTAACCTCTCCTTCATCCCCCGAGAATGTTTTAGCTCTGGGACTTATGATCCTATTAAAAGGTCTCTGGATGTCTTCAGGAGCTAAAAGGTGGAAAGGGATGAAAGTGAAACCTGCTGGGTTTAAACCAACTTTGTTTTTATCAAGGACTGTTACATTATATTTGTCTTCAGCAATTTCCTTTCTGAGCTCTCTAGTTACTTTATTGGCAACTATGGAACCACATGCACCGGCTCCCAAAATTAATAATTCTTTTTTTTCCATCATTTCACCGTCTAAGAATGAAACATTGTTTCATTTCTTTACCAATTTATGTTATGGATTTAAATAATTTACCTTAAAATATTGAAACATAATTTAGGAATGTTTAGATATAAAGATCGTATTATTAGGTTGAATATTAATTGAAGTACGATGAAGTTGATGAACAAATTTTAGATCTTCTTTCAAAAAACAGTAGACTTAGTGTGAGAGGGATATCAAAGATTATTAATGTTAGTCCACCAACAATCTCACGAAGAATACGTAAGCTTGAGGAAAATGGTGTAATTAAGGGATATGTAAGTATAATTGAGGATGAGGAGTTAGGCTATGATTGTCGCGCTCTTCTCTTGATCAAAGTTACCGGGGATTCCGATCAAAACTCAATTATTAAAAAGATGCAAGAGAATGAACGTATCTGCAATCTTTATTCGACGGTAGGTAATTATGATATTATTTCTACTGCAACTTGTTCTGAGTTAAGCGAGTTGTCTAATTTTATTAAAACCTTGAGGTCTATAGAGGGAGTTGCATGGATAGACTCTGTGTTAATAACCTCAAGACAAAAAGTCCTCAAGAAAATTCTAGAATAATTTTTTAATGGGTGCACGCAGGATCGCGTTATCTATATGCACTTTTAGCCAGGAATAATATATCAAGCTTGAACAGCGTTTTGTTAAGTTATTATTTTTTTCATGACTTTTTTTCTGTCTACAATTGAAGCAAAATCAACCCATAGAACCCCCGGAAGAGCTCTGAGATGTTTGATCATCTCATAGATATTTGCTTCATTTTCACTACATGCAGTCAAGATTAAATCATAGTTACCCATTGTTTCAAATACATTACAGATATTAGGGTCTTTAGTTATTTTATCAATAATATTTTCTTGTTCAATTGATCCCGTTAATTTCATCATTAGAACTGCCCGAGATTTTTTACCTATTAACTCATCCTCAATGATGCAGATAAAACCTCTAATTACGCCCTCTTTCTCCAAATTTTTTATTTTTCTAGTTATTGTAGATACACTAATACCCAGTTTCTTTGCGATATTAGAAGCAGATATCCTGCCCTCAGTAGATAAAATTTCAAGGATTTTCTTATCCGTATCGTCGAAGTCCATCACGAAAGATAATTCAACCCTCTATTTTTTTGTATCTATTTCTTTGAGAAATAGAAAAAAAGGTATTATAGTTGTGCAGCAAGCAATAGAACGTATCTGCCTAGTAAACTTCCGATAATAACCAGAAGAAAACTGGTTACAATTGCAATACTTCGAATAGACTCTGACAAGCCTACTTTAAGCCAACCAAGTGCGTAAATGACCAAAGGTAATACTAATCCCAGGAAAACAAAGCCTACCCAGAAAGAAGCAGAGGTCATCAACGCTTGGAAACCAACAGCGCTAGTCACACTAGCCATGTAAATAACTAAAATTACCATTTCAACTAGCGTAGTAATTCCCAAGTAAAGACTAAGTCTCTCGGTTAATTCACCATAGATTAGACTTCTTGACTCATACAGGTTAGAACTTAATCCAGGCATGACGCTCCCAATTACTGGTCCCATTAATGCTGAAAGGGCAAGTCCAGTCAGAACACTACTTACGGATAATACCCAGGGAAACGCGGGTGAATTCCAGAGTTGAATTCCCCTTGCTAGGCTTAACATTATTCCAGGATACAATGTTACTGAAAGACCGAGGATACCGTGAATAACCCCAAGAACTATTCGCCCCCAATAATTACCAACATTATCCATTCTGAAGATCCAGAGGAATGCATTAGCTAAACCAATTACAATGAAGAGAATTCTGAGTACTGTTCCAAGTGAGATCATAGAGTTTGGGTAATTGCTGAATGTATAAAGCATGTTTCCCGGTGCATCTGTGAATCTACCTAGATCAATGATAACTGTAACTATGCTTAGGATCCCAAAAATTGGAGCAATGTATGAACCAGTCTCCACTAATGAGACGTATTTTTCTTTCCCAAAAATCAGTGCTAGAGATGCAATTATCGCAGCACCGCCAGCAGTACCTATCAAGAATAAATCAACGGCAGTTATCCAACCCCAAACGATTTCTGTCAACTTTTATTCCTCCTTTTTCTTTGATTTTTTAGATTCTGAGACTGAATTTCTTCGTTCAGCATATTTAGACGCAGCGATACCTGCGAGTGTGAGTGCGACTGTAACACCACCCATACCTGTTACTGACCGTATCATGTTCAAATTGAATTTTGATGGAGGGTTTGATCCTAATTCAGGGAATCCTACCTCTTTGGGTTCAATATTTTTCTGAAATATGTAGATCCATGAGGTGCCTCCTCCATCATCAATACCAAATACCTTGAATCCTTCATTTTCAGCCATTTGCGCTTGTTCGACAATCTTATCTCTTGAACCGAACTGTAAAGCACCTGTGATACATGTGTTCACGCATGCAGGTTCAAGTCCCAGCTCGATCCTATCTTTACACATGGTACATTTCTTGATTAAATGAGCCTCCTCGTCAAAATGAGGGATATTATAGGGGCAAGCTTGGACACAGTATTTACATCCGATGCATAGGGTGGAATCATAAAGAACAGGGCCGTCTCCTGTTTTATATAGTGCCCCGGTTGGGCAAACGTTCACGCACCAGGGTTCAAGGCAATGCATACATTGCTGTTTAACTAAAGCGTATACAGGCTTGCCATTTTTTTCTGTTTCTGTCTCAGAAATTACGGTATACGTGGAGGCAGATGGTTTAGTTTTATGTGTCTCTGTGTCTCTAGGGTTGTCATTCCAAAATTTACATGAGATGGTACACGCCTTGCACGCCACACATTTTCTTGTATCAACAAGAACGCCTTTTGGCTCATCTGTGTAGAGACCTCTTGACACCAACTTTAGTGAACCTAGTTTCATCATTTTCACCTCACTTGTACACCTTCACGCATACGTCAACCATTCTTGCGTTGGCTGACCAGTCTTTCGCTTGGATTAGTTCGTCTTCCGGTATCTGTGGAATTAGTTCTCCATCATTTGCGCCTTTCATATAGGCGTATCTTGACCACTTTGAGATTCTTCCAAATCCATGTTCCATCATTACACAATCTTTTCGTATCCTAATGCTTGACTTGGCTTTGATCTGTATTTTTCCATGGGGGGATTCAACCCAAACAGTATCGCCATCGTTAATTCCCGTTGATATCATTGTTTCAATGTTCATCAAGGCGACGTTTTCTGGATAAGCGTCTAGTAATAGTGGTATGTTTGATGTGAAGGCGTTTTTGTGAACGGGAGGTCTTCTTACTATCAAGTATAACGGGTACTCGCTCACAGATTTTGCACTTTTTTCTAGCCACACTGGGAGAGGGTTATATCCGTGTTCTCGCATTTGAGAAGCATAAATCTCGATTTTACCGGATGGAGTATTGTATGTACTCTTAGGCGTGTATTTCGATTCCTCTTTATAGATTGCATCTGGCAGGGCGTTCAATGATTCAAAGGTGTGCCCTATTGATTTAAGAGTCGCGTTCACAGGGTCGATCGGTTCGACGGGACGATCCTCCTCAAGCAGCCAGAAGTATTTTGTTCCACGTAGTTTGTCAAGCCTTTTCCCTATTTCCATGTACATGTATCGAGAGCTTCTACTCTCCCAGAGAGGCTCATGGACTGCGGTGATCGATCTTGTAGTTTTATACCCGGGGGTGGGAAGTTTAGGGGGAGAGATGTCATTCCACTCCATTGTGGTAGATTCGGGTAAGACTATATCAGAGAGCCACATTAAATCAGTTGGTAGTGAGTCTATTGAAACAATATAGTCCAGAGTCTTGAGGGCCTCGATAAACGTCTGGGGGTCAGAGAACGAGGGTATGTCGTATCTTCGGAATATTGCAATGCTGACCGGGTAAGGATCTGCATCCAGTATTCTATTAGCTATGTTGTGGAAAAGGCCGCCTTTGTCCGGAAGCGTTTTTGCTAATAGAGGGTATTCGTGTTTAGCGTCGATTGCCCCGACTTCGAATATTGTTTCGGTTAGACTTTTATCTGGGTTTTGTGCTAATTTTACGCTTCCTTTAGGGCTCCATCCAAAGGCCATGCAAGCATCCCCGCCAACCCTGTCTATTGCGCCTACTAACGCGTTCAATATGATAACCGCTTGGGCGCTATAGTGGCTATTGGCGTAGTTAGGCCCTCCGGCTCCATCTCTTTTATGGTTAGGTATAACGGCTGGGCCGTTCGCTGGATCGGAGAACTCTCTGGCCAGTCTTTCAATGTCTTCCTTGGGTATTCCACTCGTTTCTGATGCCCACTCAGCAGTATACTGGGCGAAATGTGATCTAATTTCAGATTCATGTTCTAGAAAGTTCGTTTTAGTGTGGACGTAGTCGCGATCATACAGGTTTTCTGAGATGATCACATTTATCATTGCGAGGATTACGGCAAGATCATACCCCGGCTTTATTGGGAACCACTCATCAGCTTTAGATGCAGTTACGGTAAATAATGGGTCAAATACCACTATTTTCGCGCCTGATGTCTTAGCGTTAATTAAATCATATGCCATATTATTTTTACCTCTTTCAGGCTGGTTCCATCCAAATGAAAGAATGTATTTTGCCCCCCTCAAATTGGTCCATATGTTAGCGCCTATCATCGCCGTCCTTGCCAGAACGAATGTATTGTAGCAAGTATCATAATGAGTAATAAAGTTTGGAGAGTTCATGGAGGTTAGTAATCGTGTAACCCACCCATATTCGCCATGTGAGAACATCATCAGTCTCTCGCCATGGGTGAAGTTATCAGTTAATTCTTGGATCTTTCCTACGATTTCATCAAATGCCTCTTCCCACGTTATGGGAACATACATCGGATCAATCCCTATGCCTTTATCGGGGTTCGTTCTTTTTAATGGAAACTTGATTCGGTCAGGGTTGTAAAGTAGATCTAGACTGGCTTTTCCTTTCCCGCAGAGGCGTCCGCCCCCTAATACATCAGCGGGGTTTCCTTCAATCCATTTAGCCTTATTACCATCTACAAAAACCCTCATTCCACAACCCACCATACACATACCGCATGATGTGTTCACAATTTTTCCCTCAACCTTTTCGCTTTTATCATCTTCAATAGAATGAAGGCTGACCTTCACTGTATTTGGTATAAGTGGTACAGTAGCTGTTGCACCAAACAGTTTTAAGAATTCTCTTCTATTCATCTTCAATCTGAGTGACACCGATCTTAGATCAAAAGCACTCGGCAATAACTTATAAAATAAGCGCTTTATTTTGGAAAATATTTTTAAATTATATGTATAATGCAAAAAATTTTAATACTAACGTGATTAGATGCCAGTAATTTTATATTTATCTATTAACAACCTAAAAAGAAATTAATATGAACACTACAGATGATTTTTCAGCAAAATCTAACATTTATTATATGCTTTCAATTTTATACCAATATCCAACTGAAGAAATTATTAATCATCTAAATGAACTAGGGCCATTTTTCAGAAGAAGTCTTCAAGAATTGAAAATCGATGACCAACTCATAAAATATTGGAATTATGACAACATCAAAAAAGATTTGAAAAAGCTACAGGTAGAATATACACGCCTTTTCCTAGGTTCACCTCCGAATAAAGCCATCATTAGTCCGTATGAAAGCTATTGGAAACAAAATACAATAATGGGTTCACCTGTTGAGAAATTAATTAATATTTTCAGGGAGTCTGAATTGGAAATATCTAAAGATTATTCAGATTTACCTGACCATATTACAATCGAATTAACTTATTTACATTTGATTACAAAGAAGATTACTGAATTTCTAAAACAGGATGAATCAATGAAAGTACAAAAAATGATTACATTAAAAGAAAAGTTTGTTGATAACCATTTAGATTGGTTTGTCGATTTCTGCCAAAAACTTGAAGATGAAACAATATTAATTTTTTATAAAAAACTTGCTGCATTAACAAGAACAATTGTTTCCACTGATTTATGAAAATTTCTAGATAAAAATTGAAGTTCCACTTTACTCAATCTGATGTTGCGCGCACGCTTAAGAGGGGGCCAATCCAGTCCAAAAAGTTAACCGATCAGCAGACACAACCAATATATTACTTTTCCTCGCTTTACTTCAGAATCACAATATTTGGGAAGGTAAGATTGTAATTCTGATACGCGTCACATTACTGGACTTCTATGTTCTCATCTGAAAAGCCAATTTTCATCAGCATATCTCTGACTACATCACGGTGATCGCCCATAAGCATAATTTTACCTCCCTTTGTTGTGCCTCCACATGCAAGTTTATTTTTTAGTTGTTTAGTAATCCTTCTGAGTTCATCCCCGTTCAAGTCAATCCCCTCTACTATTGTCCAAGGTTTATTCCATTTACGGTTTTCCAACCGTATTCTAATTCTCTGCTGCTCCTGATTCATCTCTTCACAAATACATAGATCTTGTGGAAGCCCACAAACAGGACATATCTCCGCCATTCTTATAATGTAATCTATATCCCTGTTCTAAAAGATTTGCATAAACTTTAAGATAAAGAAACTACGTTATATTAATTCTAAACACAATACCTAAGCTCACTTTTCTTATCTATAAAATTGGGAACCATATAAAAAAAAGTTATTTAGGCTCAAACAGCTAGCTTGCCCCTGCAACGATGTCGATGATCTTCTCAATCTCCTGACGAACCCCCTGAGACAACCCCATTATACTGATGTCCATGAACCCCCTGATCAACACCCCTACCGCTTCATCCTTGTCTAATCCTCGGCTCATTAGGTAGGTGACGCTCTCCTCACTCAGCTTCCCGATTGCGGCCTCATGGCTCAACTCAGCACCAGGCTTTGAAGCCTTTAGAATAGGTATGGCTTCAAGAACCGACTCCTCATCGAGCAGGAGACCTCTACACTCCAGATGCCCCCGGCAGTCACTGCTGTTCCCTTCGATCGTACCTCGACTTATGAGATGACTACCAGACCGGATAATTGCTCTAGTATTTATCTCAGTGGCGCTTTCGCTACCATTCAGCACAGTCCATGATCCAATATCCATTTTGCTTCCTGGCTGGACATAGAGAATACTATTGAAAACCACTTTCGAGCCAACCCCATCACAGAGAGCCTTCGGCTCCATCTGCAGATCCTTCGCTGGCGTCAAAGAGATGTAGTTGGATACAAACTCGGCTTCGTCGCCTAGTCGGACCCCTGTACGCGGCCTCACAAAAGTCTCTGGACTCCAGTGATGAACCATAGTATAAGTTAGCTTTGCCCCGTCTTCAACCCAGATCTCGCTGACGCCAAGATGGGAGCCTACGCCTGCATCGTGATGCTGGGTGCAAGTCGTCAGCACTTGGCTCTCGCTGCCAGCGCCAGCTATTATTATATTGTGAACACGCTGACGACTCTGCTCAGCCGTAATCATGAGGCAGCTCTGGAGTGGAAAAGTGACCTTGGCGCCAGGCTTAATGTGCATGAAGTAGCCTCCACTCCAGTTCTCCGCGACCTCCCGCGTGTACTCATCCTTATCTCTGTTGACGAGCGCCCACATACGTTCCCTGATCCATGGGTACTTGTCCACGGCTTCCCTAGTGTCCATCATCTCGATTTTGTCCTCGAACGCCTCGCCCACTTTCGAATAGACGGTCTTCTGATCCACGTGGAAGAATACGCCAGAGGCATCGGGCTCCTCGACGTTGAAGCCTACTCTCATCGCCTCGTTGAGGATCTTATGAGGAAGATCCTCTAGGTTCTTGCGGGTCAATTCTCTTCCTCCTGTATACGGGTTGAACAGCTAAGACAATTCGCGTATCCTCCGGCGCGGATCTCAGCATAGATCATTCGAGGATCTCCAAAGCAGTGGTTCCTACCATCCATAACAACGCAGCCCTTCTCCGACTCAATGTATTCAAGGATATCGCCTTTGTGAGTAACGATAAACGCTGACGCATTGGAGTTCTTCAGGTAGCTTTCGAGTTCCTGTGAGAGAAGCTTGAGGCTGTCAACATCAACTCCGGTGTCCGGCTCATCTAGTAAAATCAGGCTCGGTTTCAGGAAGAGCATCTGGAGTATCTCAGCTCTCTTCCTTTCCCCACCTGAGAACCCAACATTTACGTCTCGATCTAGGAACTCACTTAGTTTGAACCTCTCGATTGCGTCTTTCTCATCTGGATTGAATTCTTGGGTCCTCTTTTTACCGAGACAGAGCTTCAGAAGCTGGGACAATTTGACTCCCCTTATTTCTGGAGGGTGTTGGAACGCCATCGCGATACCGAGTTTCGATCTCTCGTAGACATTCATTCCAGTGATGTCAAGCCCGTTGTACTTGATGGATCCGGATTCTACCAAGTAGGATGGGATGCCCATAACGGCCTTAAGGAGGGTCGACTTTCCGGATCCATTCGGGCCGAATATGAAGGATCGTTCTCCACGCATCAATCTCAGGCTTATTCCATTGAGAATCATTTTTTCCTCGGTTTTGACTTTTAAGCTATTAATCTCAAGTGTTCCATCGGTGCTCAAATTATTCGACCTCATTTGGGCGATTTATCTTTTTAAAGGTTATAGGTATTTTGTTCTCAGAAAAACACATAAGATAACGAATAAAGTCCACTTTATGAAATTACCAACTAAATAGTTACTAGTTCTTTCACGTATCTCATTGCGTTTAAGGCAGCGAGGGCCTCATCCCAACCGCTGTGGATACTTGGAATCCTCTACAGCAGCAGTCCCCTGCAGCAAAAACTCCCTGAACGTTTGTTTTCTGGTTCAAATCCACCTTGATGCATCCTCCTGCCTCCGTCTCTACTCCTATATCTGAGAGTATATCTAGAAGCGATATATGCTCAAGGATCATGAACACCCCATCAATCTCAATCTTCCGTTCCCGTCCAATAGAATGTACTTGACGAAATCTGAACCCCCTATCTCGACGGCCTCCATACCAAAAACAAATTCTATTCGCGGATTAGCCTGAAGCTTCGCAAGTTCCGTGTAGTCTTCACTGTACCCTTCTTTTCCGGGGATCGCATACACCTTCACTGCTACTTCGCTTAACATCTGGATATCGTGAACCGCTTCATGCCCAGCACCCATCCCCTTAAAGAAGGGCCCGTCGCAGACCCCGCAGTAACTCACACCTCTGCCCTTAAACTCGTTCTCCCCCTTGACATTCAGGCTTTTCCTGCTCACACCTGTGGCTATTATAA
>CAZLHX010000066.1:0-16079 GCA_964559475.1 uncultured Candidatus Bathyarchaeia archaeon
AGCCACCCCAGGAAGACAAAGCTCATAGCGGAGTCCAGGATAAAGAACGACAAGGTAGACAGCAAGGCACTTGCTGAGCTGTTGAGGTTGAACGCGTTGCCCGAGAGCTAATTCATCCAGTACTCAACGGCATCCATGTATCAAGGTACTCTGGAGCCCTATTTTTACCTTACTGTTGACAAAGAGTGTGGTGTGCTGGGTGTAACCCATCTTCTGTTCTTGGCGGCATTCAGCTAAGCGGGCTACCCGCGTCTCCCTGCAGGTAGGGGATAATGACGCTTATTTGCCCTTTCACCCTGCGGGTTAGTCGTTTCATCCTTATCCCATAGCGTCCTCAACCCCATTCAGGGTATCACCGCTCTGCTATGGGAGGTCTCGTTTCTGTCTATTGCCAGGAGTCTCCCCCTACAACTCACGTTGTCGCAGTCCTGCTTGGTGGATGGAGTTTCCTCAGACCAGTGGCCCGAAAGCCGCCCACCAGCTCACCAGAAAAGCTCAACAATTATGGTTATTAATGATTTCGTATCTTTCGATTAGTTATCCCAGAATTCTTTACTCTCTGCTTGAGCTGGACCGTCATTGAATGGGCAGACGCTTATGCAGGTACTGCAGTCCGTGCCGTTGTCACACCAGTACTCATAACATTTCTCAGTATCTACGTACCATTTTAATGCCCCCGGGTTGTTGCTTTTACATGATGTATCCCAGCTGGGTTCCTTTTCTGTGCTGATGGCGTCTACTTCGCATGCTTCTGCGCAGAGATTGCAGCCACTGCAGAACTCTGTGACACCAAAATCTATGGGCCGATCAGGGATCAGTGGTAGATCTGTGAATACCTTGAATAGGCGAACTCGAGGTCCATACTCCGGAGTGATCAGCAATCCATTTCTACCCAGTTGCCCAAGTCCCGCATCGATGGCGAGCGGCACACTGAGCCCGGTATCATTCCCCGCCGGAATCGCAATATAACCTAGATTTCGAATAAACTCTGCCAAGGAAGATGCGATAAAAGCCATTTTACTGTAACCCAGTCCCGTAGCGGCTGCTGCTGGTGCCTTGGGGCTGGTCGCTATTGCGAGGGGATCCATCTCAACCGCCATGACTATTGCGTTTGTTACTCCTTCAGGAAGCTCAAGTGGCTCTAAGTCTCTTCTTCCATTGGCGTAAATCCATCTCATATTAATCCTTGTTATCCCGACGAGGTCTGCTCCAAAAAACTGTGCAGCCTTCTTAACCTGAAGTGTTATCTCTTCAATATCTTCTACAACATATTTTTCCTTATACCATTCCGTTCCCATGAGGCTGGGACCAAAAGGTCTTTCTAAGCGTTCCCAGTCGAAGGCTTTAGTCCATACATCGTGCAAAGTCCACGCCGCTTCTGCCAAGGCATAATCCACACGAGTGTAACCAGGCTTAGACTGCTCGATATTTTGTAGTCCGACTTCCTCCTCTGTGCGCTGATAGGCTATGAAGCTCGGGTCCATTCCTATTCTATTAAAAATAAGTTTGGCTTGATCATATCGTTCTAGCTGTTCTGGGTTAAACGTATAAGGTGGATTTTCAACCCTTTTGATCTTTAACCCACGTCTCACCTGTCGAGCCATACATGCTCTCAGGTATGGAAATCTATAAAGAATTTCATCGAGCAATCAAACTACCATTTGTTATATAATGCAGGAACAATATGAAGAACAAGGTGAACTCTTTGAATCCTAACGTGCTAAGTCAGAGATATGCCACTCCAGAGATGAACAGGATATGGAGTGAGGTAGGCAAGATAGAGTTGGAAAGAGATCTCTGGATAAGTGTACTCCGAGCCCAGAAGCAACTGGGTATGGAAGCCCCTAAAGAGGTAATAGAGAGCTACGAGAAAGGGAAACAGGATATTGACCTTGATCTCATTAAACAAATCGAGCTAAGGACGAAACATGATGTAAAGGCAAAGATTGAAGCCTTCAATATCGCAGCAGGGAATATTGAGTATATTCATAGGGGTATGACTAGCCGTGATCTAACAGATAACGTGGAGCAGCTTCAAATAAAAAAATCCATGAGCCTCATATTTGGAAAATATGTCTCCGTTTTACGTCATCTTTTGGATAAAGCAGAGGAGTACAAGCATATCGAGTTAACTGGGAGAACACATCATCAGGCAGCTCAGACAACTTTACTCGGTAGAAGGTTTGCTATGTGGGCGGATGAACTTCTCCTACACTTAAAAGAGTTCGAGAGGTTTATCCAGTCTTATCCTCTGCGAGGGATCAAAGGGCCCGTTGGGACACAGTTTGATATGATCCAATTATTAGGTAGCAAGGAAAAAGCACTAAGGCTTGAGAAGATTATTGCAGGTGAACTGGGATTTAATGATACATTAGACGCCACAGCACAGGTATATCCCCGTAGCCTTGACTACAAGACCGTCTCACATCTTGCAGCTCTTTCATCCGCGTGTGAGAATTTTGCTAAGACGATGAGGCTCATGGCAGGGTACGAGCTAGTGACTGAGGGCTTTAAGAAAGGGCAAGTTGGAAGCAGCATAATGCCTCACAAGATGAATACAAGGAGCAGCGAAAGGATATGCGCCTTCGCTGAGTTACTTAAAATGTACACGGATGGTGCTAGTAGGTTGATGGGCGATCAGTGGGAAGAAGGGGATGTATCCTGTAGTGCGGTAAGGCGAGTCATACTTCCAGATTCCTTCTACACAACTGATGGATTGATAGAGACTACGTTAACGGTCTTGAACCAGATGGGAGCTTACCCCGCTGTGATAGATCAAGAACTGGAACGATACCTGCCTTTCCTGGCAACTACTGAGATCTTGATAATCGCTTATGAACACGGACTAGGTCGTGAGGAAGCTCACAATATCATTAAGAAATACGCCTTACCTGAGGCTTTGAAAATGCGTGAAAAGGGTACTAGCGAGAATAAGCTGATTGTGCGATTGGCGATGGACCCCGTTTTCAAGGAAGCAGGAATATCAATCGAGGAACTAAGCAAAGTGGTTGAGGATAAAAAACACTTCATAGGTAACGCTTTGGAACAAATAGATGAAGTGAGGAGAAAGAGTAAGCCTCTTCTGGATAGATACGAGGAAGAAGCAGGATACGAGCCCCGGGAGATACTCTAAGCTTCTGAACTAGGTACCGATTCCTCTCCAGGAGGTTTCTCCTTTATTTCCTCTTGGGCTACCGCTCCTCTTAAGTAGAATATTAGTGTGGCAGAGATGCCCATAACTACGATGAAACCTATGAAAAGGTGTTGGTTTTTTAATTCTTGGAGGGGTTGCCTGATAGCTTGGTCGATATAGGGTACCGCTAAGAATATTCCTACTGTGAGGCCGGTGGTTATTAAGACTAGCATTGTTAGATATCCCATCTGTCCTCTGCTTACCTGATCGATATCATCTGGGGAAGCCCCTCTGCCCAGTAATTCATCACGTGTATACCTGAATCTCATGGTGTATCTTAGGAAGAGATAAGCCAT
Source organism: uncultured Candidatus Bathyarchaeia archaeon (assembly GCA_964559475.1). Lineage (GTDB taxonomy): Archaea > Thermoproteota > Bathyarchaeia > TCS64 > TCS64 > RBG-16-57-9. Next base: position 3,490 of record CAZLHX010000066.1, read on the forward strand.
CTGTAATAGCAGGCCTACACCGAATACCCAGTAAGCACTTACCTCAAAACTGGGTGTCAGATTGAAGATTAAACCTATCCAGTTGAATGAGCTAAAATCCAGTACCGCGGAGAAAAAAAGTAGCATATTTATATTAAATATTCTAGCAAACGAAGCACCATCACCTTTTCTCCAGAGATAAAAAACCGTGATGAGTACTAGAGATATAAACGCCAAATCAAAGTAGGGGATGTAATTTTTTAGTAGCTCTCCAAGAAAGCTTCCCTTGATCTTGCCCAGGATTTTTGCATAAAGAGTCGTCTGTATGGTGGTGATTGCCCCCATGTATCCAGCGGAGAGTATTACGCCCAGCTCTATGCTTCGTATCAGGTTTTCCTTCATCCGCCCACCTTCTGTCTTTGAAGTGCCTGTGCAAAGCTTTCTGCTATTGGGTCCCAGTTTATTACCATACATCCGAGGGATCTTAAGACGTCATGATAGGGGAGGTTGTGGTACCTGAGGAAGCCAGCGGCTAGCTGTTCCTCATCGGACTGGGCTGCGACGTTATAGCCCTGAACATTGAATAAGATAATGTTTGGTTTACGTCTGATCCTTCCTATGTACCTATGTAGCTCCCTTACTCCCTCTATGATCCCTCTTAGATTGTCCGGCTCTATCATGGTGATGATTACGAATAGGGGCTGTGTTCCCACTATGTACCGCCTGTTGCTGTGTATAGCTTCTTTTAGGCTCTCTGTGCTGTACCTGATATCAACGTGCAGCATCTCCCTGGTAATCTTGTACTGCTGTCTTTTACCGGTATCAGGGAAGATTACCTTTGATTTCTGTTTGGACCTTCTGTACTTGTCCTCTTCTTTTTCCTTTTCTTTGATGTTTTCCATTTGGTCTATGAAAGCTAGAAAGTCTAGGTCGAGTTTCTCACCTTTGCTCTGGAAGGTTCCTTCCCACTGATAGGCTTCAAGGTCATATACACAGAAGCCGACTCGGCAGTCTCTCTCTATGTAAAAGTTTGTGAATCCCATGGTGGCTCTGATGGCGTACTCAAGGGTGTTGTTGACTGTTGTACCCATTGCCATGTGGGTAGCACAGTCAAGGAAGATCCAGACTACCTTCTTTCCCTCCTTCTCGTAGTCATTAACCAGAAACTTACCGGGTTGAATGCTGAGCTTTTTTGCTGAAGCTTTCCAGTTAATATTCCGGTAATGATCTCCTTGGGTGTACTCACGTATCTCCCTGAAATCCGTTGTCGGGATACCAAAACGGAACCTGGCATCCATGGGCATGGGGATCTTGCTGATGCTCTTATGGTTCTTAATCTTACGCACGAATAAGGGCTGAGGTTGAACGACGACAGTCCGCTCCGAGGTTAAGACGCCTAATCGCGTATTATTGATCATCAGAGGATGCCTGGCCTCATAATCAATGTTTCTTACGTCAAAGTAGCCTCTCTTGGCACACAGGGCCAAATAACCGAACTCTATGGTTTTTGGCTGTAATCCCTTCCATACAGCGCGAAAGTTGGTTCCCTCTTCAAGAGCGAAGCTTATGGGAAGCCTGTCACTTATGGTAACGAGCCCTGGGCCGCCCTCAATGTTCACAGATACCCTATCACTTACCTTATCATCCACGTTTACCTTGATGTCCTTTCCAACTCTTTCAGCCTCGACCACAGTTGGCATCCCTATGAGAGCCCCAAGAGCCAAGAAAATGACTGGCGCAAGTCCAAGGGTAATGAGTATAATGTTTCCCAAGAACATACCCATCACTATGAATGTGACGGCAGTAACCACCAGCTCAAGGGTGTCCTGGGTTAAACTTGGTTTACTCACCTTTTACCTATGAACTCCTTGGGAACCTCAATCTGCTCCAGTATCTCGTTTAGGACGGCGTCAACACTAAAGCTTCCCTCAAGGACGTACTCCATTTTCATAATTATCCTGTGTCCGAGGGCTTCATGTACGAACATTTTCACATCATCAGGAGTAACAAAGCCTCTTCCAGTCATTGCAGCATGAGCCCTGGCAACTTTCAATAGTGATAATCCTCCCCTAGGACTCGCTCCTACCTCTACAACAGGGTGACGTCTGGTTCCTCTAACCATCTGGCTAATATAATCTACGATCTTATCATCGACGTAGATACGCTCTTCAATATATCTCTGCAAAGAACGGAAGGTCGCGTCGTTCGTAACTGACTGAATTAAACTAGTTGGGTCGTCTTGTTTCCAGTATATCCGCCTCTTCATAATTAGACTCTCCTGCGCTAAGCTTTCCACGTACCCCATGTTCATCTTTAATAGGAATCTGTCCATCTGGGCTTCAGGAAGGGGGTATGTTCCTTCCATCTCGATGGGATTCTGAGTAGCTATTACGAAGAATGGTTCTGCGAGTTTATGCGTCTCACCCTCAATGGTTACCTGTCTCTCCTCCATAGCCTCTAGTAAGCCAGATTGCGTCTTGGGGGGTGCTCTGTTTATCTCGTCTGCGAGTAATACGTTGGTAAATATTGGGCCTCTTTCCAGTACGAATCTGCTCTGTTGAACCCGCCATACCCTGGTTCCAAGTATATCAGCTGGCATCAGATCTGGTGTAAACTGTACTCTGCTCCAGTGGCACCCAGTTATCCTAGAATACAGTTTTGCAAGGAGAGTCTTTCCAAGTCCAGGGTAATCCTCGAACAAGACGTGTCCATTTGCCAGACTTGCTGCTACAAGTTTTCTGAGAACCATTCTTTTTCCTACATATACTTTTCCTAACCCATCCAGTATCGCGTTGCTTACTGCTCTTACTTTATCAACGTGCATTGATTGCATTTTTAATCCTCCATTTTAATCATTTGAGCTTGTTCCTGTTGGGGAGTATCGTTTACAAACCCACCTAAACCAAGGGAATTAACTTTTTCCACTGTTCTTGCCAACAATTTTACCCGCCTTTCTCTATTTTCACTCTCAATCTTATCGGAGGTGCCCCTCTTGGCAAGGCTTGGAGCTTTTTGATCCTCATAATTAATTACCTCTCTGAGAACTATGGCCATTTCTTCTTCGCTTGCCCGATTTTCATCGAGGAACATGAAGAGTTTTACAAGAAGCATATCTTTTTTGCCTTTTTTCACGAACTGGTTGATTATTTCCGTGAAATCTTGAAGAGATTTACCCTTTGTTGTGCTTCGATCCTGGATGTGTTTGGCCCATGGACCGATTTCAGTTGGAGTCATTATGGATTCACTCATCCCTCGACGCATGATGGTGAAGATGAGTGCCCCTAAGATTACTACCCCAGTCCACTCAATATATCTACTAAGCTCTTCTATTACTGGGGAGACTTTTATCATTCTACCATTTAAAAAATTCAAGTATAATGTACCAATTAGACTGGTTGCCAATATAAATGAGGTGTTCGAGGCTATTGCCCCAATCTGTGCAAGATAAGGATTTCTACTATCCCTGAAAATACCAACTAGGGTAATAATTGAGGCAGCTATGAACCCCCAGTTTATCATGTCTCTTATTAATAGTACGTCATCTTGTATTGGAACCCCTGGTTGAGTCATATACAGATTTACTAACTGGACAGCTATCTGTCCTAGGATGAAAGTTAAAACGGCTCCTGATATTATTCTGATGTAGGGCTGTCCCCTAATATCGGATATTGCTTTCAGTAGGTTATAAATGAAAAAAGCTGAAAATCCTCCAAATACCAGGTACCCTGCATAATTACTTGGCTCGCTTATGGGTTGTAGGATCATAAATATCGCTATTATAGCCATGAATCCCCCGCTATAGAACCCAAATACCAGAACCTGGTTTAGCCTTCCTTCAAACAATATGTTTAGAAGGGTTCCAATATAGAACAGAGTAACTCCTCCTAATATCGGGAGTAGAATCACGCTTATGCTGACATTTCCTAAACTATCAGGCATGTATGGAAGAAAGACTCCAAAGTCTCCAACCGTATAGGAGGTCGCGAAACTTAGAGCACCTAGAACTACAGTAACGAAGAGGTACAATCCGGTTGATCTTATTAGCTTACTCCTGTTTTCCTCGCTCATTTTTGATCAACTCAATTATTAAGTCAATTGTTGCATTAGTTCGTTTAAAGTCCTCCTGACTAAGTTGAAGATTGCTAAACATGGCTATCTCATAGCTTGTAACCAGATCCTCTAGTGCTAGGTAAGCGTTTTTTGGTACTTTTTCCATTAAGAGAGTTTCGAATTCTCTCGGAGTCATACTGTCATCTATATCAGTGAACTTTCTCTGCATAGAGACATAAAAACGGTGGAAGAGTTTCACAACACCTTCCTCATACGTCTCATAGTCCAGGGGTATACCATCCTCGTACCCAATCCTTGGATTCGGAACAGGCAATTTTACCCTTGGTTCCATAACCTCTTCCGTTTCTAGTTGCTTACTCCTCTTTGAAGCAAATATCCCAACACCCACTGCAGCACTTACTGCAATTATGATGTTCTGAGGAAAACCAAGAAGAAGAGCCAGAATACTGTTGGGGCTCGGGGGTGGAACAACTACGTTAATAGTCATCTCAGTTTTTGAGCCCACATAGTAGTCTGTTCCCTTCATTTCGAGCGTCATATTCTCGGTGCCATCATCAGGGAACATGACAGTGTAAGATACTTTACCGTTCTCATCACTCATTAGATTGTACATTTTATCAGCGAAATTAACCAGTAAAGACGCATTGGGAAGAGCTTCTCCTGTTGAAGAGTCCTTTACAAGCCCATGGTAGGTTATGTTTCTTCCTTCATAGATCCTTTTTGGACCTTGTATATTTACTTCGGTCCCAGTCATGATTCTTATGGGTGGATCGCTGAAGGATTCTCTGAACTGCCGGTTCTCTAAGGCGTGGGCGATTAGATTATAGTCGCCTACTTCCAACTCAATTGCTGCGTCGCATGTTATATTAAAGACTCCGTTCTGAACAACGTCCACGCCCACGATTAGACCAGTCTCGTTCTCATCATACTTATCTTTCTTTAATATGATCTCCACCTGGAGATCGGATACCCCTGTACCGTTTGCCATCTCGACTGTTCCCCATACGTTAAACTGCTTGCCCTTTAAAGCGACGGGGTCATTACCAGTGATGTTTGTGTAAGTGTCTTCCCTTGTAATGTTAACATTACCCTCCATATAGTGTTTGGGCGAGGCATCAAAGGTAATCCAGCCAATGTCTTCGAACTCCACTTCAGCCCAAAGATAAGCTTGTTGGGGTAGAACATACTGTATTTCAGCGAGGGGATCCACTGTGTAACCGATAACGGCTCTTACAGGTAAACCAATGCTTCGAGCGAGGAGAATGAAAGCTGAGTTAAAATGGCTGCCTATCCCCTCTCTTGCATTGAATAAGAACCATTTCACTGGATCAATACCCGGTGGGGCTGACTCATATTCCTTATTCCATTCATATTTCTCTATAAGATATTCAGCTATTGCCTGGTATTTCTCGTAATCACTCGTCTTCCCTGCGGTTATAGTCTCAGCTCGTCTCTTAAAATCAGTTTCAAGACCACCGGGAATCTGAAGTGTTTCATCTGTCTTGATTGCTCTTTTACTTCTAAGCACTGATTCACTGAAGAGATATTGTTTCCAGCTAACCCAGTAAGGATCATCATATGGTTCACTTGACCTAAATGACTGGAGTTCGGGGTAATAGCTTAAACTGGAGTTGAATTCGACGTGATACGTATTTTGAGCAACTAGAACCCAGCTACTTAGATCTATCAATGGTTCCACGTAGAATTCCACAGCAGACTGTGAAGAGTAATGCGAGATATTGTTGGATAAGTATTGACCGTTATACAATATGCCTTCAGGGTTACGGGGTGGGATCCAAGTACCATCACTATAATTATTACAGGGATACCTACGAAGATATTTCGTCATTGGAGCTAATCTTATCATCAGTATAGGACCAAGTTGTTGAGGTTCTGAGCCTCCTACCTCAACTTCTTCATCGCTTCTGCTTAATGCACCTGGTCCCATCATAGAGTTAACTGGTCCGGGTTTATCCTCGTCTAAGTCTAACTCTGTGATGTCTCCAAGTATGTTAATTGCTGTTGATAACATTCCAACACTGAGTGTTAGCACTATTATCAACAGCGCTAGGCGGGTATAATTCCTCAATCTACTCGAATTAATCGTTTCAAGCGTTTTATTCTTTTATGTTTTAGAGGACCTTTTTTACAGCTTCTCCGGCATTTTGTCGCATAAACTTGTTACATTACTTGACTTTTGCCTCGAAAAAACGTAGCTTAATATCATGTAAAATTATACTTTCCGCTAAAGTTATTCGCAGTAAATTAGAGTAACTATTTCGTAAATACTATAGGGAAAAGAATACCCCTCTTACCTATGTGGACCGTTAAATCAGAGTCAGGTCAACTAAACTCAGTTCTTATACAGGACTCAGTAGAGCAGCTATGGACGAAACGCATCCCCTTTGCGGGAATAGAGTCAAGTACACACTACTTGGCTCGTGGTCCTCACCCCCAGATGAATCCAGGGCACGATCAATGGCTAGAACTAGGTAAAATCTTACGCGATGAAGGAGTCAAAGTATTCGAAGTCAAAGAAATACTGAATGAAATAATTGAGAACTCCACAAAGAAAGAACGAGCAGATATTATTGGAAAAGTCTGGAAAGGGATGCCTAACAATCCTGATCCTGATGATTTGACCGTTGATAATTTATTTTGGGGGTATCCTTCAAAGCCTTATTACAATGAAAAGTTTGAGCAAGTTGTATTACCCGATTATAGGAGAGTTGCTTGGACTTATACGAGGGACACCAGTTTCACAACTCCTGTAGGTACAGTAATCTGTAATATGAGACGTTATAGCAGAAAGTATGAGCCTCGAATTGTAAAAATCTGTTATGAGTATGATAAAGTCTTGAAAGAGAAGATGAATCTAGTATACGACGCTAATGAATCCACGGGTGTTTTTAGCGAGCCACCCTGTGTAGAGGGAGGAGACACCCAGATAATCGACTCCGAGACTATTGCTATTGGTGTGGGGCAGCGTTCTACGGTTACTGGAGCAAAATTGGCCGCTGAACATCTTTTCAAAACGGACAGAGATGAGGAATTAAAACATATATGCGTTGTAAAGTTAGCAGGTGAACCGGCTATAGATTATATGCACCTTGACGTCACAATAAACTATCCTGATAGAGGTAAAGCACTGGTTATGCCTTATGTATATGAGACAGAATTACTCGAGGATTACCCACCTAGGAAACTTTTATTGAAAACACTCGAGGCAGTAAGGAGTCAGAGTGAAGCTCATGGTAGGCCAATGAATCCTTTAGCTCACCCTGATGTCTTCGAGGAACTAGGCAGAACATCAATTTATATCAAAGGAAAAAAGAACGAACCGGAATTGCTAAGAAATGAGAATAGCTTTCTAGATTTTCTCTTAAAAGAAGAAAAGCTCGAAAAAGATGGAATAATATATGTCGGTGGAAGACCGGAGACTGACTACGATGTTGAGCACCTCTTGGATACCCTGATGGAGCAGAGTAGAGGTGCCCCAAATATTGTGACTATTAAACCAGGATTAGTAATAGGTTACGATAGAAACCAAATTACAAATCAAGAGTTAAGAGACCATGGAATAAAAGTTAAGGAGTGGACCAGCAGTTATCTTGACCTCCTCGGAGGCCCACATTGCAGCACTTGTCCCCTCTCAAGAGAGCCATAATAACTTGATTAGAAGTGTCTGAAACACCTTTCTTCAGTTAAAGCCATAGCGATACCATAATCATTACAGGCTTCTATAACCTCTTTATCTCGGATACTACCCCCAGGCTGGATACAAGCGGTTACACCATGCTCCCCTAGTGGCTCTATATTATCTTTAAATGGGAAGAACCCATCGGAAGCCAGAACAGATCCTTCCAGTTTATCCTCATGTCCCCTCATCTTTGCTTTATCTATTGCTAATTCAATGGCTGTAACCCTGTCCTGTTGACCTGTACCTATCCCAATTGTTGCATTGTCTTTACTTAGGACGACTCCGTTGCTCCTTACGTTCATGCAAACATACCAGCTGAATAAGAGATCCTTTACTTCCTGATCAGAAGGTCCTCTCTCTGTTACAAATCTTAACTGCTCTGGTCCTTTGATTTTGGTAAGCATTGGAGCCTGTAATATTAGACTTCCATCCATTTGTACGCTTATATCAAGGGGACTTAAGGGGTCCCCAATGAACTTGCTATTATTTTCAAGTCCTTTTACCTGGATTACACGGAAATTTTTCTTCTTATTAAAATACTCAAAGCAGCCTGACTCGTATCCAGGAGCAACGACTGCCTCTACATATGTGCTCATTATCTCTTCAGCGGTTTCAGCATCCACTTCTCTGTTGAACCCAACCACACTTCCAAAGGCAGCGAGGCTGTCGCAGTCTCTAGCGTTCTTATAAACTGACAGGAGAGACTGATCTGTTTCATTTCTAGCGGCTACTCCGCTGGGATTAACATGCTTCATGACTGCACAAGCAGGCTCATCAAAATAACTAACTATTCGGAGGCTGTTATTAACGTCTTCTAGATTAGTCATACTCAGTCCACCCTTTCCCGTTTTTATTATTTTCAAGTCTCCGATGTTGAGGTCAACATTTATCGGGGAGTAAAAAGCCGCTGGTTGATGGGGGTTCTCACCATACCGGAGGCTCATCTTTTTAGTATAAACTGTTTCCTTATCCCCAATAGTGATGGTAATCTTTTCCGGGTATTCCTCCTCTAGTGCAGTACTGTATCTTTTTCTCATGGATTTACTCATAGTTTTTCCTCCAAGAAACTTACGATCGTTTTCTCATAGTCTCTAGTCCTTTTGAAGGCTTCTAAAGCGTATTTCCTTCTTAGTTCCGTAGTTATTTCTCCTTTATTTTGTTCAAGTTCTCTGATTAACTCAGGGTATTGATTTTTTGATGTTACTATACAGACGGAGTCATAGAGTAAGCCAGCTTTAGCGGCACTCCTCGTCATAGTAGGTCCTCCTATGTCTATATTATGACATGCCTCTTCTAGATCGGCTCCTTTCAGGATAACCTTCTCAAAAGGATAAAGACTACATACCACAAGATCAATGGGTTTGATACCGTTTTCTTCCATCCAGTCCATATGTTCAGAGTTATTCCTATCTAGGAGTAGTCCTCCGTGTATCTTTGGATGTAGGGTCTTTACTAATCCATCTGGGCTTTCCGGATAACCAGTGTATTTGCTGACTTCCAAAAGTTTTTCGTATCCAATTTCACGGATCCGGTTAGCAGTTCCTCCACTACTAATGATTTCAACGGAGTATTTTTCAAGGGCTTTAATCAAGTCCTCTAATTTCGATTTATCAGATACGCTGATTATCGCTCGTTTGATCATGTTCCCACCATAAGGGATAATGCAATAAAATAATAGTAAAGGATTGCTTCTTGGAAAAGGCTATATGGTCCGGCCGGGGCCAGGTGGCATAATATCGTGTGGTGCTGCTTCCTTGGCTCCGCTTTCTGTTATTAATGCCAGTCTCGCTTTTTCCCATAACTCTTGGATTGTGGATGCACCGACATATCCCATTGCGGCCTTTAATCCACCATTGAACTCTGAGAGTATATCCTCAACAGGTCCTCTGTAGGGAACCCATCCCTCTACTCCTTCGCTGACTTCTTTGCTTGGTTGACTGTATCTATCCTGGGCGAAGCGTTTTCTTCTCGCTCTATTGGATCCCATTCCATAATACTCCTTGTAGTATCTTCCCTCCATGGCAACCAGTCTACCGGGGCTCTCTCTGCAGCCAGCGAAGACGTTTCCCATCATGGTACATGATGCCCCTACTGCTAGTGCGACTGCTATATCACCAGGATTTCTCATTCCACCATCAGCAATTATCGGAATATCTGCATCGTATTCCCTAACTGCATCTGCGACCTGACTTGTAGCGTATAATGTTGGAGCACCCGCCCTTGTAACCACGCTTGTGCTACATATGCTTCCACTCCCAATACCAACTCGAATTCCTGAGATACCTTCAAGTTGAGTAATTATATCCTCGGCAGCCTCATATGTTCCGATGTTCCCCACAACTATCTCCGCGTTTACACTCTTAAGTATCTTTTTTGTGGCATCAAAACAGTTCTTATTATGGAAGTGGCTAACATCCAATACGAGTACATCAACATATTCCTCAAGGGCTTTGGCTCTTGGTAAGTCAAAGGGGCTTATAGCTCCAGCGCATATTAATCTCCCTTCTTCGTCACGGATGGCATCCGGATAAGTACCTTTTAGGGTGATGTCTTTCATGGTTATCAGACCTTTAACCCTATTATTTTCATCTATAATTGGCAGTTTTTCTATTCTATGTTCATGGAGTATTCTTTTTGCTTCTTCCAGGCTTGTTTCCTCTGTTCCAGTAACAACTTCTTCCGTCATTACGTCCCCTACTCTGAGGTTCTCTCCAGCTAGACGGACATCCCTCCATGTAACGATACCTACCAGTTGATTACTATCCTCTACGACGGGAAACCCCTTGATGTTATGCTCTTCCATAAGGTCGAGCAGCTCATCTACTGTCGTATCAGGTGTGACTGTTATAACATCCCGGATGATCACTGCTTCAGCTCTTTTCACAGCACGCGCCATGGAAACTTCCTCCTGTGTGCTGCAATTTCTATGAAGGACTCCAATGGCTCCTCGACGGGCTAGGGCTATTGCCATTTCTTCCTCAGTAACCGTATCCATCGGGGAAGCAACATAGGGGAGATTTAGCTCAATATTTCTAGTTAGCCTAGTGTTCACTCTAGCTTCTTCGGGTTCAAGAGTAGTCCATCCGGGGAGAAGTAGAACATCGTTAAATGTAAGGGCCTTTTCCGCATTTTCAAATTTCTCACGGAAACCCATTCATTTACACCATTTTAAAAAGGCTATTTGTTGACGCGCTTAATATATCTTAGGGTTAGCGATTATATCAAATTTAACCGATCGTGCAATAAATGGGAAGATATTAAGCAAAGGATAAAGAGATCACTTAGCCATGGATAGCTCCTCAATCAGAACTATTACAACAATGTGTGCACGAGACTGCCCAGATGCATGCTTCCTAGATGTATTAGTCCAGAATGGGGAAATTTTAGAGGTTAAAGCAAGCTTTGAGAACCCTGTAACAAATGGCATAATTTGTTACATAAATCCTTTAACTTAACCACATTTTACCCCCCATTTTCACTGGATCAGATGGCTTTTACTGCCACTTAACCCTTTAATAGAATTATAGATACACAAAGAGAACCAGAGAATAGATACCATGATGGGTTGATTCCGGTTAACCAGACAGTCAAGATTATAGCTGAGAATAGTACAAGTAGGACTAGCTTACTCTTGGGTTACTATTTATTAATGTGTTTAGGAAATTTTTCAACCTCATAATCTTCTGTAGATTGAGGGCACCTATAGGCTTTATGAATATTACTTCGTAGGTGCACTTCCCATATTGTTTAATAATGCTACAATGTAGCATTTAACTAGGTGGTTGAGTAAATGTTGCCTAAACCTATGCGTAAACTGGAAGCTGATGAAGCTGAATGGTTCATAGAGTTAGATCAAAGACCAATTACTGAGAAAGAAATCAATGAAGCGAAAAAGAGCCTAAAAGTTTTCCAAGGAATAAAGCCACATAGATAATTGATTTTTTGTACCCCCAACGTTTTACTGCTGAAGATCATACAGTTGACATTCTAAGTGAAGAATACGATCTATCTAGTTTCGACTGTAGCCAGGATGATCACTCTGGTGTTAATGAGTTCATTCATAAAGAGGCTTTAATGTACCAAGAAGAGAACATGGGTAAAACCTACCTCTTTTTTTATGGTGAGGAAATCGTAGGCTTTACTACAATTTCTATGACTCATATAGAGCAAAAAGAGGCTCCTGATTCTGATGATCTTGAATACTTTGGTAGAAAGAAGCCCCCGGCTATGTTAATTGGTCAACTGGGGGTTCATAATAGGTTAAGAGGTAGAGAGCTGGGTGGTTTGCTCTGTTCTTGGTGTGAGGGTAAGGCGATTGAGTTATCCGGTGAAGTTGGTTGTAGATATGTTGCCTTACATACGGAGCAAGAGTTGATCCCATTTTATGAGAAAAACGGGTTTGAAACCACAAAACCAAACAAGAAAAGCCCTATTGTGGTGAAAAAGATACCAAATTTATCTAAATTATAGCTTGCTTTTGAAATAGTGAAGAACATAACATCGATAATATCCCTCATTTATGATTAAATATTTCGCTCTTATCACGATAGTGGCGCTTTTTTATGAATGTATTCCATGATCATGTGTGTTCTAGCTTCATCGTTGCCTAATATCAACGATGAACGGTAAAGATAGGCGACCCAGATACCCCAGTCCCAGATCGCGTGCCCCCAACCACGTCATCCATGAAGCACAAGAACAGGCACAGCTATGACACCGGAGCCAAGGAAGCCCAGAGGCCACCAAGCCAGAGGAACCTAACCGGGGAGAAGCATCCCCATAGCCGCCTCAACCCTGTCCACGTCGCGGCAGCCCCGAATATAGTTATAGTGAGCCGTAT
>CAZLHX010000067.1:0-15673 GCA_964559475.1 uncultured Candidatus Bathyarchaeia archaeon
TACCAGAACCATTAAAACACATGAGAAAATAAAGATTTCAACTGCGTAACTCCTAAATTTTAATAAAAAATGAAATATTATAAATTTTTAACAACTACCAAGCATATTGAAAGAAGTACGTATTATATTTAGGTAAGACAGGATAGTTATGTTGATAAGTTTTGATTGAGGTAGAGATTCCTCACCACTGCTGGTATGAAGATAAACCATTCAAGTTATTTTTCCCAGAGAAATGGAAGATTCAATTATGTAAGGTAGATTCAGAAAACGCGAAACCTTTGAGTACATCAGGGATTGTCCAGGCAATAAATAACCCGATAGGGGTAGAGCCACTAAATAAAATGGCTAGAAAAGCTGAGGAGGTAGTGATCATCTTCGATGATATGACAAGACCAACTAAAACCTACCAATATGCACCACATATTCTACAGATTCTTCACAACGAAGGAATACCAAAAGAAAATATCCGATTTATAATAGCGCCAGGCACTCACGGAACATATGGACGGCGTGACTTCGTTAAAAAACTCGGGGATGATATAGTTAGCGAGTACCAAGTATACAATCACAACCCTTACGAAATGCTGGATTATCTGGACGATACAAGCTATGGCTGCCCAGTCTACGTTAACAGTGAGGTTATGGCATGTGACCTAAAAATAGGTATAGGGACTGTACTCTTTCATAGGCTAACAGGGCTTAGTGGAGGAGGTAAGCTGATCAGCCCTGGGGTAGCTGGAATAGAAACCATTAGACATAATCACGGAGAAATTGGGGGCTTTGGGCCTGGAAGAGTTCCTCATGAATCAACAGGTTTTCTAAAGAATGAGGAGAATATTATGCGGTTGGACGCTGAAGAAGCAGCAAGGATGGCAGGACTTGACTTCAAGATAGATACAGTTCTTAATCTTAGCAGAGATCCAGTTCAATTATATGCTGGAGACTTTGTAAAAACCCAGAGAAAAGCTGCTATGGATGTAATTAAATGGCATTCTACTGAGAGTCCAGAAGCAGACATCGTTGTTGTTGGTAGTTATATGCGTGAGAATGAGCCTTACTTAGGTATGTGGCCAGCATATAACAGTGTCAAGGAGGATGGGACAATAGTCCTCTTTAATGACTGCCCTGATGGTGATATTAATCATTGGCTATTCAATCGGCATGGCAAAGAAGTGGGAGCAAGTCTATGGAACCCCGAAAAAAGCGGACTCTTCAGGGGTAGAAAACTAATCATATTCGGTAACTATCCCCTGAAGAGTTTTGAAATGCGGTATAAAGCAGATGTTGTAGAGTGGATTCGTTCTTGGCCAGAAGTTATAGAGGAGTTAAAGAACCATCATGGAGCTGGGAGCACTGTTGCTGTAATTCCGGATGGTACTAGTTGCATTCCGAATAAAGTGTTGGAGGTTGAAGTATGAAGAAAGCGATAAAAATAGATAAAGGAGATAACGTAGCTACAGTTACCCATGAGGTTGACCAAGAGGAATACCTGGGGGTTCTGGGCTCAGAAGGTAATATAGTCTTAAAGATTAAACCAATTGAGAAAATACTTTTCGGTCATAAGATTGCGTTGAAAGATTTCCTTCCAAAAGATGAAATTATCAAATATGGTGAAGTAATTGGTGTGGCGTCTACAAGAATTAAGATGGGAGAATGGGTACATACCCATAACCTTGAATCAGGAAGGCTTCCTACTAGTAAATTGGAGGTATCTGAATGACTGAGTTCTACGGATACGAGAGACCTGATGGTAAGATAGGTCTAAGAAATCATCTATTGGTAATCGCCCCAATAGATTGTAGTTATGAGCCTGCAAAGCAGGTCGCAGCTCAAGTTGAGGGAGCAGTAGCAATAACACAGTATCATGGCTGTAGAGACGATGAGATGCTCATAAATACCCTTGTCGGCACAGGCAAGAATCCAAACGTAGCTGGTATACTATTATTCGGATTAGGTTGTGAAGTACTAACAAACGATATTCTGATGGAAGGACTTGAGGATACTGGAAAACCTATAGAATCTATTGTTATTCAAGAAGATGGAGGGACAATTAAGTCAATCGAGAAGGGAGTAAGAGCACTACAAAAGATGACTCAAGGAGTAGGTGAATTACAACGCGAGCCCTTTCCTATTAGCGAGTTAACCCTAGCAGTAGAATGTGGAGGAAGCGACGCAACAAGTGGATTGGCAGCGAATCCCGCTGTTGGAGTAGCCGCAGATAGATTAATCGAAGAAGGAGGCACGGTCATTTTCAGCGAACCCCAGGAGATGATAGGAACACAACATATTCTCGCACGACGTGCTGTGAACCCTGATGTAGCTAATGATATCTACCAGATGATTGAGAAACAGGAAAGACGTCTATCAGCCATGGGTATAGACAGTCGTTACATGAGCAAAGGCAACGTAGATGGAGGATTAACAACAATTGAAGAGAAAAGCCTCGGAGCGATACGTAAAGGGGGTACAAAACCTGTTCAAGGCGTCCTCTGGAATACATGGGAGAGATTCGATATACCAGATAAATTTGGTTTATGGTTACAAGATGGTACTGGGTGGGATGTACCCAGTGTTACTCACATGGTAGCTGCTGGTGCTCAGGTAGTCTGTTTTACAAGTGGGAGAGGAAGTACCACTGGACATGCGATTGCTCCAGTCATAAAGATAACCGGTAATCCAAACACCTTTGAGAGACTCAAAGATAATATGGACATAAACGCTGGTACAATCTTAGATGGTTCGGAAAGTCTTAACGAAGTTGGAGAGCGAGTATTCGATGAGATAGTTCATGTTGCTAATGGTAAAAAAACTAAAGCCGAAGCACTAGGATTCAAGGATTATGTGGTATTTGGTAGAAGCAGAGCAGCTGAAAAACTACTTGGGCACTGCTAACCATTTATTTATCTGTTCGTAATATTAAATATGGAATTCTTTAATCAAGCTTATAAGGAACTTCTTAAGAGCATTGAGGCTGCTCTAACAGGGCTTAACCCCGTTGAAGTTGAAGCCCTGCTATCCTCTCTTGAGAAAGCTCGGAAAGATAATAGCAAAGTACTAATTGTCGGAGCAGGCCGAAGTGGTCTTGTGGGTAAAGCTTTCGCTATGCGACTAATGCACCTCGGGTTCGATGTATATGTATTAGGAGAGACTATTACTCCCCATGTTGGGGAAAACGATCTGGTATTAGTAATCTCTGGCAGTGGAAAAACAAGTGGTCCCTTAAACGCCGCTAATATGGCCAAAAAACTTAACGCTAAAGTCATTGCAATTACCAGCCAGGAAAGCTCTCCTCTTGCGATTACAGCTGATCAAGTAGTTGATATCCCAGGTAGACAAGATATAGCAAAAGAGGATGAATATACCAGCCGCCAGCTTAAAGGGCAACATGAATCCCTAGCCCCCATGGGTACAATGTTTGAGATTACCTGCATGTTATTTCTGGACAGTGTAATAGCTGAACTAATGAATAGACTGGGAGTCTCAGAGGAATTCTTGTGGGAACGACACGCGACTATAGAATAAATAGAAGTTACATTTCAGCGAGTACAACGTCATCGTATTCTTTTTCAAGCAAATACTTGTGATGTAGCTCTTCTTTAGCAAAATTGCTTAGGAAATTACTTAACTCGGTTCCCTTGAATTTTTTAGCTATTGACATGTAAAAGTCATGCGTATCCTTCTCACGTTTAGCGGCATATACAAGTATCTGGGGGTAATCTGCCTTAGGATCAAGGGGAACATCAACCAACTGATCAGTGACTTTTAAATCAGGAATCTCTTCTTTTGTAGTTCTCATTTTAATATTAGCTGGATCTTCAAGTGCTTTTAGGAAATATTCTCTGTGTCTTCTCTCATCTTTTGATAGCTTCAGTAACATTTTTTTGGCTCCCGGGTAATTCGCTTTCACAGCAGTCTCAGAGTATAAAGTATAAGATTCAAGTTCCATTTGTGCTCCTACCTTAAGAACCCTCTCCAAAGTCCATTTTTCATCATTCATACCTATCCTTTATCGTCTCTAAATGGGATAATATAAGGATTAGTTGGCGGAAAGGCGTATAAGCTCCCAATACAGAGAATGCTGATATGAAACACAAGGGCAGCGTCAATGTTGAGATAATTGCCACGGGAGACGAGATAATGTACGGACGAATACTAGATACCAATAGTAACTGGTTAGCCCAAAGGGTAGCAGAAATGGGTGCTAGCCTAAGACGAATAACAACTATTGGAGATGAACCTGAAACGATATCATCCACTCTCTTGGAGGCTCTGAAACGAGACGCTCATTTTATAATTTTTACAGGTGGATTAGGGCCAAGTGAGGATGATCTTACAGTTGAAAGCATTGGCAGAGCCCTTAACAGGAGAATAATTATCGATCCTATTGGTGCGGAGAAGGTTAGAGAAATTTACCATAAAAGGGGGATAATAGATAAAGCCAATATCAAGAGAGGGGAGAGAATGGCAAGGATACTGGAGGGAAGTTGCCCTCTTCAGAACCCAGTCGGCTTCTCAGTAGGAATGAAATTAGAAGAAGCATCTAAAACAATCTGCACCCTCCCGGGAGTACCAGATGAAATGAAAGGCATATTCAACAAACATATCGCCCCTATGATAAAAAGCCACGCTAACAGTATCTTCTTGGCAAGAACCTACAATATTACAATGATCTGGAAAGACTTTTTTCCTCTCTACAGGCAGATGCAAATGGATTATCCAGATACTTACATTAAAAACGCCGCCACTCCCCCTGTTGAAGGAGACGATAGGAGCAAAGAACATACCATTAAAGTAGACATCGTCTTAGAAGCACCAACCTTAAACGAAGCAGAGGAAAAAATGAACTCATTGATCTCAGACTATAAAGAAAGAATGGAATCTTTTGGTGGGGGAAAAATGGAATTATTGATACAAAGATAATTCTCACATTTGGTTGAAATACTATAGAAAACCACCAAATCTATCAATATAAACATCTAATAATAAGATATGAACATAACAAAGATCCGTGAAGACTTTCCAGTTCTTGAAAAAAAGACGTACTTTAACAGCGCGGCTCATGGCCCTACATTACAACCAGTTTATAACGCGGTTAGAGATTGGTGGAAAAACCGCATAAATGAAAAGAAACTTGATCCACCAGATGTATTAAATGAAGCATCTAAACTGCTTCACTGTAGTAAAGAAGAGATTGTACAGATCAGCAGAGTAAGCCAAGGCTTGAACATGATCGCAGAAATGATGAAACCACAGAAAGGAGAAAATATCGTTGTCACTGACTTAGCATACCAATCAAACGTCTTTGTTTGGATGCCATATCTTGAGAACGGAGTCGAGTTAAAACGGATCCCCCACCATGAGGGAATAATAGATGTTAATGACTTCGAAAAAACAATAGATGATAAGACTAAAGCGGTCTGCATAAGTGAAGTAGAATGGACAAGTGGTATCCGTTATGAAATGAAAGAAATCGCTGATATATCCCACAACCATGGTGCTTATCTTATAAACGATGCCTATCAGGCAGTAGGCCCAGTAGAGGTTAATCTTCATAGAGAAAATGTAGATTTTCTCGTGATTGGCAGTGAGAAATGGCTATGTTGCCCCACTATGTCTGGTATATTATATGTTCGTAAAGATATCCAAGATGAGTTTAAACCAGGATATCAATTTTATAAAAACGTAGAAGAGGCTTTTAGGAATGGCGATCCATGGGAGAAACCAGATCACGATAATATATCGAGTTATAATCATCCTCTATACGATGATGCAAGAAAATACAATAGGGGAACTGTATCTGAGGAAGATTCGTGGGGATTTTATGCTGCCTTGCAATACTTCAATAAACTAGGAACAGAAAATATGGAAAAAAGGACTGCAAAACTAACACAAAAGCTAATAGAGGGACTAGAAGATCATCCGGTAAAAATAAACACACCCTTTGAACAAGAAAAACGAGCTGGGCTAGTCACCTATGATACAGAAGATTTCGATTTAAACCAAAGAATATTCGAAAAATTGCTGAGTGAGGACATTATAGTAGCCCATCGATACGCTTCTGGTATAGGAGGAATCAGGGTGAGCTGTCACTTCTTTAACATAGAAGAAGAGATAGATAGATTATTAGATATACAGGCAAGAATACTTCAAATATGATCAAAGTAAGAATAAATCGAAGGTTTATTCTTTATTTTTATAATAATAAAAATAAGTAAACTATAAATCTGAAACATAGGTATCACTTCTAGGAGTTAAAATGCCGGGTGTAACTGGATTATTTATTAGTATAGTAATTGGGAGTTTAGTTCAGGCGCCTTTCCTTTGGTTAGCAGGAAAGTGGATAGTTGGAAAAGAGAAAGCTCTATTTAGAGAGGCAATTTGGATAGGAATCTTGGGAGCTGTAATAAACATCGTTATCAGCTCTGTTGCAGGAGGTCCGATAGGTGGGATCGCACAGTTGATAGCTTATCTTTATCTCATAAAGGAACACTTTGACACTGGTTGGGGTAATGCAATAATTATCTCAATAATCGCCACGATAATAATGTGGGTAGTTGTGGTAATCTTAGGCATCATAGGCTTAGGATTCGCCTTCTTTTAAAAAAAGGGTCATTTATTAACAGGGTAAATATTATCAGGTATATTCTTGTAGTCATGCTGGGATAAATCAGCAGGTCCAAGACCAGGAGCATCAACTACAACAATACTTCCAGCTCTATCATTATAGTAAGCTCTGAAATGTACTCGAGACTTTATAGCAACTATTTTCAATTCTTCCAGATCAAGTCCAACCGCGGGGAAAATTGCATCATCAAGCACTTGGTGTAACGTAGGTGTTAGTATAACATGGTTATTATCTCCAAAGCTCAATACAGCTGTTAAACCAAGATTTCTTTTAGCTCCTTTACTCATAGGACCAGTAAGGGTGAACTCACACTCTCCTAGATACGTAACTTTTCCCTCAATGAGTACAGGTTCTCCTGCATAAGGACCTGAATGTCCGCCAACTTTAAAGGAAATATGCTCGCCCTGTGAGGCTTTTTCTTGGATCAATTTTATTGACTTCTCATCCGATATTGTAGCGATACAGAAATCACTAGCTCCTTTTTCAATCAGTTCTTCTAATACCCAGGTGCTATCTCCCATACGATCACTATGATCAGCAATTATCACAGGAGTTTTTCCTTCTTTAGATAGTTTTATTGCTTTGTCTACCGCTTCTTCAGTTTTTGGTAGTTTTTTCCCAGCAAATGGTTCTCTTAAACTCCAGATATAATCAGAGACATCTTTAGCTATCTTATTGGCAAGCTCTTGGTTATCATTTGTTACTGTGATTACAGTAGCCCCAACATCAGGAACGTCAGCGTAAGCGAATCCAAAAGCTACACTAACTGAGTAACAGTCTTTTTCCTTTTCCTCCCACATCTTGGCTCTATCCATTATATCCTTAGCCGGAGATTCTCCTGTTCCTTGGTATACACTCGGAGTCATAACTCTAGGTTTTTTTATTCCCATTGTTGGATTGAATTTTCCCTTTATTGTTTTAATTAGGCATTTTGCCGCAGTATAACCGATATTTTCACTGTCCACATGGGGATAAGTCTTCAGAATGAAAACCCCGTCAGCAGCATCAGTCAACTCATGATCTTCATTAGCATGTAAATCAAGCGTAACCATTATGGGAACTTCTGGCCCAACCGCCTCCCTACATCTACTGACTATCTCTGCCTCAGGTTTTAGATGTCCTCCAGCTGCCATGGCTCCGTGTAGAGCAAGTAAGACTCCATCAAAGGGCCCTTTTTCCTTTAATCCATTAGCTATACCATAACTATATTTATCAAAGCACTTTTCAGTCAGCCAGCTTCCACTGCTACCTCCCCTACTCTTTGAGGCTGAGAGGATCCCCACAAGTTCAACATCATCATGTTCATCTGCAGCAATTAAAAACCCATTAATATATGTAGGAATACCTCGAACTTCTTCAATAACATCTTCATTATAGCTCACACCTCCAGCCTCAAAATCCTCAATTGTTGTTGGTTTAGGGCAGAAAGTACAGGTCTCATGACTAAAGGATGCAACTCCAATTCTCATCTTATTCACAGTAGAATAGATAATTAGAATTAAATTAAACTATTTCGGCCTCAAGGTAACCTGTACCAGAACTTGTAACTCTAACCTTAACAAATTGACCTAGCGTAGTATCAGATTCAATACCTACTGCTTTGTACGCATAGTTGCGACCTACGCGTGTGTTACCCCATCCCTCTTCATCCAGCAGAATATCCCCCTCCCATTCAATCCATTTTTCACCCACTTCAACTGAAAGCTTTTTCCAAATAGTGGTTAGAATACGAGAACGTTCCTTAGTCTCACGACCATGAAGTACACCCTGCATTTCAGCAGCTTTTGTTCCAGGCCTAGGCCAAAAACGACTAATGTTAAGAACATCAGGCTTAAGCCATTTGACTAATTCTAAAGAATCCTGAAATTCTCCCATTGTCTCTCCTGGATAACCACAAATGATGTCAGTTGAGATTCCGATTCGAGGAAATATCTTTCTTAATTTATTAACTATAGTTTGGAATTCATCTACTGTATAACGTCTGTTCATACCTTTGAGTACTTTGTTATTTCCTGATTGTATTGGTATATGAATAAATTTGAAGATCTTTTCATTTTTGTATGCTTTAATTAAATCGTTCAGAATCGGGTTTAATTGATTTGGAGTCATCATTCCAACTCTTAATCTGAAACTTCCAGGGATATCTGTAATCATCTCTAAAATCTGTGGAAGCCTGATTCCATCATAATTGTAAGCAGCTGTATCTTCAGCAGTTATCCACACTTCTTTACACCCTTCTTTTAATGCAGTTTCCACGTCTTCTCGTATTTTGTCAGGATTAAATGAAAATAGTTTTCCCCTTGCATATTTTACAATACAGTAATTGCAGTTTCCAACACAGCCTGTGCAAATTGGTTGAATATGTACTAGTTTATTATCTCTGATTCGTGGAAGACAGGTTCTATCTGTGGGTGATCCGTTAGTGTAATCGACTCTAAAGCCTTCTAAAGTTCTCTTTACACTCTCTACAATTTTTAATATATCATCTGGGCCTATTAATGAAGCGCTAGGGGCTAACTCCATTACTTGCTTCTTCATTGCTTTAGGCATACACCCTGCAATGATCAGAGGCTTATTATTTCTGTTGAGTTTCTTTATTTGTTTCTTCATATTATGCTCGGTTGGTGTCTTCACGATACACGTCAATATTATGTTTAGATCGCTATCTCGCGCGGAGTTGATGATCGAGTATCCCTTATTTTTTAAAAGTCCCTTAATGATCTCAGCATCCGCTGTGTTAGCGCTACATCCATAACTTTTCACATTTATACAGATCATTAAGGTTCCTTAGATGTTCTAATTTGAAACAATTAAATTATTTGAAACTGAAAAGTGTAATGATTTTATACAAATCTATTTTTTCAATTTATAGTATTGGTTTTTATAAATTTGAGCAGATTAATGGGACAATCATTTTTGATTTAATTTAGTTAAAATATCTCTCATTTTATTGTCTTTTTATATTATTGGTGTAAGCAGTTTTAAGTTTATGATTATTTATTATCTATATAGTTACTTTCATCAAATGAGAGTATTGTAAATTGCTC
The DNA here is from genome assembly GCA_964559475.1 of uncultured Candidatus Bathyarchaeia archaeon. Taxonomy (GTDB): domain Archaea; phylum Thermoproteota; class Bathyarchaeia; order TCS64; family TCS64; genus RBG-16-57-9. The sequence goes on from CAZLHX010000067.1 coordinate 9,673, forward strand.
TAAAAAAATTAGAGTAACTTAACAAATAAATATCAAAAGAGAATGTCAGTATATTCACAGATGTTATTAGAATTGTATCACATTCCCATACAACGCTGATGCACACACCTAATTGAGACAAAATGGTTGTGCTAATAATAATCAGCAGTCTCGGGGGAGATAAATAGCGTGGTAATAGTAGAAGAAAAGATCGATAAGGGGTACAATGCTCTTAACTGTTCATTTTTTAACTTCATAAAACTGTTGAAAGTTTCTGAAGAGAAAAAAAATAAAGGTGGAATTTTGATAGATTCAGGATTATATAATATGGAGCCTTACTCAAACCCAGATACAAAAATCGATCTAGGCATAGAACTCTTTGATATAGAGTCATCTTGGAAATAGAAAACTATTTTCAAGCAATCATCTTCTCTTTTTTAGGAAAATATTTCTCAATACGTTGAACAAAACTTATCGGCGAACCATACCACTTAGTACGACCTTTCTTAATACTATCTAAAATGTCATCAATATCTCTAGAAGAAGATTCAATTAAGGTGTATGCTTTACCAATAGTCGAAGGCACGTGGCTGTCACTTCCACCTATCTCAGGAAGACTTAATTTATTGGCAAGTCTAAGATTCTTTTTTAAAATGTATCTGTATGGAAATTGAGCACTATTAGCTACCTCTATAGCATCAAAGTTAGCTTGTTCTACAATTTTACGGTTTACCCAACTACGAGGAAGTCCATAAGGATGAGCAAGAATAGCCAAGGCTCCCTGTTCATGAATTATCTCCACTGTCTCGATGATACCTAAATTATCAGGTATCAATTCTATAGGGTCGAATGCTAGAATATGTGCGTTCTTTGCAGAGACTTCTAAAGCTGGAATAAATAAAAGATCATCCTTCTTCTGAGATGCTTCAGATATCCCATTAAGGGTATCATGATCCGTTAAAGCAAACCCATCAAGTCCAAGTTTCTTAATCCGTTTAATAATATTATCAATTGTATTGGATGAATCTTTAGAATAAATAGAATGAATATGTAGATCGAGTTTGAAAATCAAGGGAATTACTAGCCTTTAGCACTATATATCCTACGGACCATAGTTTCAGTCAAGGCTGCAATTTCCTCTTCAGGTATTTGTTCAAAGAGGGGCTCAGGTTTATCAATTTCTACATCGATGTTCAAGGGGGCTAATGCCTCTTCTAGTGGTACATTATTGATAGTTTTGCCAAGTTGTTCCCATATTTTCTCAGCCTTGAAAGGCATTATTGGCTCCATAAAGATAGCTAAGGCTTTTGTTAACCACACAACATTATGAATTATCTCTCTAGCCTTTTCAGGATTTGTCTTCTTTAGTTTCCATGGTTCATTTTTCTGTATATACTTATTTCCATAATCTGCCAAGCCTAGTATGGCATCACTAATCTTCTTAAATTCATACTCGTCCACCCCGTCTCTGATTATTTCAAATGCGTTTTCTACTTTTTCTCTGACTTCAGGATCAACTGTTCCTTTGGGTATTTTTTTATAATTACGGTAAGCGAATAGCATGCTTCTGTAGATAAAGTTTCCTAGACAACCCACGAGTTCTTTATTTACCTTTTCTCCGTAAGTCTCCCAGTTAAAATCAAGGTCCCTTTGTTGGCCTGTGTAACTCGCGATGTAGTATCTTAGGGCATCTGGATCCAAGTCATTAGCTAGATAGTCATCGCTAACCCATATTACATATCCTCTGCTTTTACTGAATACATGTCCTTCAACTTTCATAGTTCCAGAAGCTATTACTGCATCAGGCACACTATATTTTGCTCCATACAACATTGATGGCCAGAATAAGCAATGATGGTAGACTATGCCTGGACCTATAAAATGAATTAACTTGCCTGGGCCCTTCCAGTAGTATTTCCAGTCTCCACCTGTTCCTTCTGCCCATTCTTCAGTAGATTGAATATATCCTATTGGGGCATCAAACCAAACGTATAGAACCAGTTCTTCGGATCCAGGGAATTTTATTCCCCAGTCAATATTTCTTGTAATATTCCAATCCTTGAGTCCACTTTCAAGCCATTGTTTTGCATAGTTTTTTGCTATATCAGTGCCGTCAAGTTGTTCAAGGAATTCTCTGAGAAAATCTGTAAATGCTGTGAGTTTTAAAAAGTATTGTTTGGTTTCTTTAAAATCTGCGGGCGTTCCACAGATTTTACAATGGGGATCCAATAATTCTCCTGGTTCAAGGTAACGGTTACATCCTTGGTCACATTCATCACCTCTTGCTGTTGTTCCACAGTGTGGACATCTTCCTTCCAGATAGCGATCTGGTAGGAATCGATCACATGTAGGACAGTAGGGTAGAGTAACTTTTTTTGGGTAAATGTACCCATTTTTCATGAGTTCAGTAGCAATCTGTTGAGTTCTATGATGGTTTAAAGGGTGATCTGTGCTTCCATAATTATCGAAATATATCCCAAGCTTGGGGAATATTTCTTTGTAGTGTTTGTGGTAAATATCTACAACCTCTTTGGGGGAAATGCCCATTTCTTCCGATTTAATAGTAATAGGAGTTCCATGGGTATCACTTCCACAAACGAATACCACATCTTGACCCAGTTTACGTAGATACCTTACAAATATGTCTCCTGGCACATAGGTCCTAAGATGAGCTATATGCATTGTTCCATTTGCATAGGGTAACCCACATGTTACCAAAACTTTCTCATCAACTGGGTACTTGTGGTTTTTTTCTTTATTGAGTTTATTACACCTCTGCGTTTTGATAACAACTGTTTGATGTATTAGTGTTTAAACTTACCGCTCTTTGGCGGTATTTAGGCTTTTTGAGGGATGGGTTTCCATTTTTTCTGTTTTTTATATATAGATTCAATATTGAGCTAATTATTGTAAATATTTATGGTTTTTTTGAGTTTTATTTAAAAATGTTATATATTATTTTATTCGAATATATATACGGGAAATATTCTTAGAGGAGTTTTTTCCCTGAAGTATTGGAGCCTGTATGCACGCCGCGCGCACCCTCTAAGATGGTGCACATCTTAGGAAGCCTAGAACTAGGGACCGTTTACCCACCAATCTATACGAGGGTTTCAAGGAGTAACCGGATCGGAACCCCCGGCAGATTTGGAGCATCCCGACAGGACCTAGGCTTACAGTCAATGCAGATTGTTTTAAGCGGTGTCCTAACCTGGTCCACAAGGTATGACAGCTTTGATGCCTTTGAGAGAGCAAGGGACCTAGGAAAAAGCATGAAGCTAGACCTTAACACCCTAAAAACAGCAGCCTTCATTGAGGAGGTTGAACCCTCAAAGGACCTCTATGGGATGGGGGTCTCACATTATAGCCTAGTGTTAGAGAAAGCCGTCTTTAGACAGATCAACCCATGCGATTCAACAAGTCAATGGAGTGTCGTCTCAGGTGGCGGAACCCTCTCAGCGATCAACAGCTCCCCGAAACCTAAAGAGGGAGACTATGCCCTAAAGCTAGTTACCATAGCACCGGAAGCCTCAGTATTTGGAACCCTCAAATATGACCCGGCGAACCTAATCAATATCAATGATCTTAATTGGGTAAGCTTTTGGTATCGCACCAATAACATAACGAATCTTGAAACCTGTGAGATCCTCCTCTATGTCGATACCTCAAATTACGCTAGTTACACCTTTACCTCAGAGATCCAAGCTGTGGATACATGGTATAAGATCCGAGCCCACCATGACAGCTTCAGCGTCACCGGGACCATGGAGTGGGATGAGATAGACTATACTCTTATTCGACAGGAGCACACAACCGATCAGACCTTCACCGCATTTGTCGATGATCTGGGAGCCTACGAGTAACAGAATTATCCCCCATATTTTATTTGAATAAAGTTGACCTATAAGGTAGTTTTCAGAGATAATTTTACAGGGACAAACGGTCAGCCGGTCCACCGGGGAAAATGGATGGACTTTGTAGCCAATCATGAGATTACCGGTCAGGGGTACGATGTCAAACACGCTGATATTCAAAGCAATAGAGCTAGATTGAATACCACCGGGGATGGATCAGGACAGGGAGGAGCATCTAACAATATACAGGCTAGGGCAGAGTTCAAATTTCCCTTTATCCTGGAGTGGGACTTTGAGATCAATTTTGGAACCTATCGATTCGAGTTAAACAGCCTCGACATCAGAGATGGCTTAATCCAAGACACCACTCTTTATGGTAAATGGCTTTTAACATGTGTCAACCATGCCGGATATGGCGGATATACCAATAATTGGGCGGTTTACCTCAAAAAGTTAGACGATACAAGTCAGCACATCTATGGGACCTCGAATAATCAATGGGCTTATGATGTAGAGTATCACGCTAAACTAGAGCTAGAACCCTCAGAGCAAACCATCAAATTAAACTTAACAATCACCCGAAAAAGTGACAGCGTTGAGATGTTTAGCATAGTCGATAATACCTTCATGGGTAGAAGCCGCACCGACACCATGCGAATGAGGTTTATCTGTGGAACCGGTGAGACAGATACAACCGGGTCAGAGTTTTTCCTAGACAACTTTGTGGTCTTTGGGAACCCTAGCCGCAAAGCATGGGCTGAGATCACAATAAAAGCCGGTCCCGGAGTAACAGATGATCAGACCCCTTCAAGTGTCTCAGCTAGTAGTCAGGATCAAGGTGCATGGATTAGCGGAAGCTCAACAAGTGACCCCGGCTCAGGATGGCAAGATATAACGTGGGACTACGTCTCAGCCCGATACATCAAGTTAACAGTCACAACTCATGGAAGCTCAGGAGCCAGAGTATATGAGGCTTATTACCGGGAAGGCTACGAAACAATAAACGTGATCTCAGATGATATGATCAAACTCGATGTAGAAGCTAGAGATGGATCTTATCCTTCAGCAGAGATCACTATTAACAACCCCGGAAATCGTTATAGCGGAATCACATTTATTGGGGATGGCTACTCAGCCACAGCAGAGGACACACAGAGTCAATCCGATTATTGAATAAGAGAGAGGACCATAACAAACCTAGACCTGAAGGATGCGGCTTCATGTCAGAGTTTGGCTAATGAGATTATCTCCAAATATAAGGACCCCTCGAATAAGATCCCCCTGAAGATCCCGGAACTCTATGTTATTGAGTTATATGATAAGTTAACCATAACATGCACCGATGTAGGGTTAAACAGCTATTCCGGGAGGGTTGAGAGAGTAAGGTATCACTACGGTCCCGATGGACTCTATACAGAGATAGGTTTAGAGTCCAAGGGCTTCAACATGGCGGATATAATAGCCACACATGAACGAAAACTAGCGGGGGAAGTCTAAGATGAGGAACCTAAAAGCCCTAAGAGAAGAGGTCCGAAATCATATTGATGTCCGGTTTAAGGAACTCAGGGACCAAGTCCTGATCTATTTCGAGAAAGCCGACAGAGCTGATAAGACTTATGCCTTATATGTGACTGAGATCACAGATATGGACACATCCCGACAAAAGCCTTTAACGGTCAAAAAAGGAGAAGCTGAAGCTCAGGCTTATTCAAGTCTCAAAATAGTTGAGCTTTACCAAGCCGGAAAGCTCAAAGTCGGTGACATGGTGCTGATCACCTTCATAGATGGAGATCAAAATAAACCGGTTGTATTGGACCGGCTCTATGTTCCTACATAAATATATGTAAGAATGAGGATAACATTATTCAATATCTTTTAAAAAAAAGGAATGGGCTTTTGTTTATTTAGGTAGGTATTTTCCAGAGAAGGACTCGCACATAGTCGCTTACCGCATCGTCCGGGTATCTATATACATCTATAGAGTTTCTAGAAGCCGTCCACATTGTCCCCGCAGAAACCTGTACCTCTATCATATAGTCGTCTATGAAAGCTCCCCCTGTACCAAAGTTGTGGAACTCGTTGCGTTTCTCCTCCTCGTTACTCATCAAGTAAACTAGGTATTCCATTGTGTCAAGGTTATGCTCAAGGACTAGATGCTTGTTTTTTGA